>CAYYRM010000062.1:0-12529 GCA_964474005.1 uncultured Eubacteriales bacterium | reverse complement strand
ATGAAAAAGTATGGACTTTTTTTACAACAAACATAAAAAAATATGCAAAAAAACAAAAATGTATATTGATTAAAATGGACCCAAGCCTTGAAAAAAACGTTGCCGTAGAGACAATTCTAGAGAAATTAGGTTACAAAACGACCAAAATAGAAGGTGGATTTGGAGGTATGCAGCCTGCTGCCACAATGGTTGTTGATATTAGTGCTGATCCTGAAAATCTTTTAGCCAATATGCCAAAAAAAACCCGATATAATATAAATTATCCTGAGAAAAAAGGCGTGGAATATAAACAAATGGATCTTCATGGGATTGACGATTTTAAGCAAATAATGGATGCAACTGGTTCAAGAGCCAATTTCATGACTAGACCAAAAGAATATTACGTTACCATATTAGATAGTTTGGGAGAAGATGCCAGTTTGATTATTGGCTATTATCAGGGTACACCCATAACTGGGGGATTAACTTTGGTTTATGGTGAAAATTCTTGGGCTGTATATGGTGGGGCTGCAAATACCCATCGAAACTTAAATGCATATTATGGTCTAAATTATAAACGAATGGTTTGGGCAAAAGAACGTGGAGCTAAGTACTTTGATTTGTTTGGTATCCCAATTAAAAGGGCAGAAGATCCAGGGCTTTCTGGATTATATTCTTTCAAGAAATCCTTTGGAGGATATGAAAAGGATTACATAGGAGAATTTGATCTTGTGGTAAATAAGATTTACTATTTTCCTTGGAAAGGCGTTAAGGCAGTATATAATTTTCTAAAGAAAGTTAAAGCTAGTGAAAGGAACAACCAATAGGAATAACTTGCTTTGGGGATTATTGTCAACTTTTAGTGAAGTATTGAACTTTTCAATATTCCAATGTAAAATGAAAATAGCACTTACCTTGGGAGGGGTTAATTATGCAATTTAAAGAAATAACTAATGAAGATTTAAGTGTTTATAACAATTGGCATTCAAGTGTGGAGACCTGTCATATTCTTCAATCAACCCAATGGGCTGAGTTTAAAAAGGGAGAATGGAAACCACACTTTTTTATAATTGAAAATTCTGGCCAAGTGGTGGCCATCGCCAGTGCACTGGTTAGAAATATTCCAATTCTAAATAGACCTATGATTTATTTACCAAGGGGACCAATTTTCACTGATTATACTAACAAAGAAATGTGGACATGCTTCTTTGATGGTATTACTCAATTCGCAAAAGAAATAAAAGCTTTTTTAGTTAGAATTGACCCTGCAATAACTGTGGATAATCCCTGTACTGAATATTTTAAAGACTATGGCTTAATATCTTTAAAAACAGATGAAGGTTTTGGGGGTTTACAGCCTGCTGCCACCATTAGAGTTAACATTAAGGACTCTTTGGAAGATATTCATAAGAACTTTCCAAAGAAAACAAGATATGGCATAAGATATGCTGAAAAAAATGGAGTTGTTTATAAAACATCAGGGGCAGAAGGATTAGAGGATTTTTATAAGGTGATGTCACATACATCAAAAAGGGCACAATTTAATCTGAGACCCAAATCGTATTATCAAAAACTATTAGAGCTTTATGGTGATGATGTGGCTTTTGTAAGTTCCTATTATGAAGAAGATTTAATTTCTTCTGGTATGTACTTTAAATTTGGAAATAAGGTATGGGCATTATATGGTGGTGCCACAGATAAACATACTAATCTACAAGCTGGTCATGGACTAGAGTGGACAGCCATGCAGTGGGCTAAAGGAAAAGGCGCTGAGTACTTTGACTTATTTGGTATTCCTGTATATAGAGAGTCCGAAAACGAGAAAAACAAAGGCGTGTATGGAATATATAAATTTAAAAAGTCCTTTGGTGGGGATGAATATGATTTCATTGGAGAATTTGATTTGCCTATAAATAAAGGTTTTTATAAAGCGTTCAATGGACTAGACTTTGCTCGTGAAGTGTATATAAACATCAGAAAAAGGTTTTAGGAAAAATGTCTTAGCTTTGTTTGGGAGGGAAAATATGAGGTTAATTGAAGTGAAAGAAGATAAGCTAAAGGAATATAGTGCATGGCTTAAGGAAACTGATAAAGGACATGTTTTTCAATCTGTGGAATGGGCTTTCATAAAAAAGGGTACTTGGACTCCCCATTTCTTTATGATAGAGTATGGTGGAAAAATTATTGGATCCACAACCATGCACATTAGAAATATTCCAGTTATTAATAAAAAAATGATTTATCTTCCTAGAGGACCTGTATTTCTCACCTATGAAGATAAAGCGGTTTGGAATGAGTTTAAGTTAGCTATCACTAAATTTGCAAAAGAAATGGGCGCCATACTAGTTAAAATGGACCCCGCAATAACAGTGGATAAGAAAACAGCAAATATCCTTAAAGAACTGGGATTTATTTCCCTAAAGAAAAAAACAGGTTTTGGAGGATTTGAGCCTGCTGCCACCATAAGGTTCAATCTTGAAGGACCAGAGGAAGATGTATTTCAAAGGATTCCCAAAAAGACAAGATATAATATAAGATATCCTGAAAAACAGGGTGTTATATACCAAAATACAGGGCCTGCAGGGTTAGATGATTATCTAAAAGTTATGCAGGATACTTCTGAGAGGGCAGAGTTTGTAATAAGAACTAAGGAGTACTACTCAAAGTTATTTAAGACCTTTGGTGACGATATCATGTTAACCATGGGTTATCTAGATGGAGAACCCATTGCCGGAGGTATTACAATTGTTCATGGTGATAAGGCTTGGGCTTTCAGTGGTGGTTCTAGCAATAGCCATAGAAATTTAAAGGCTTTCCATGGCCTAATTTGGCAACGGATGCTTTGGGCGAAAGAAAAAGGAGCAAAGCTTTTTGATTTTTATGGAATTCCTGTAAATAGAGATTCAGAAAATGAAGATAACAAAAAAGTATATGGTATTTATCTGTTTAAAAAATCCTTTGGTGGCGAAGAGTACGACTTTATTGGTGAATATGATTTGCCAGTGAACAAGGCTTTTTATAAAATGTGGCAAGCCATGGTAAAAGGCCCAAAGTTTTATGGTGAAGATAAAAAGAAAACTTAGGGGTTAACATCCTCTAAGTTATTTTTTTCACTTGTAAATAAAAGAAGGAATTTTTGAACTTTTATAGAATAGAGTATAATGAAAAGTGAATAAATAGGTGGATGAGCTTTTAGGGAGAGACCTTTTTTGAGGCGCCGAAGAAGCAAGTTGTTTTTCATTTGCGGAGACAATGAAACTTTCAGGCAAAAGAACCTAAATGGGACACATCTCTGGAGAGCATATGAAAATTATGCACCAAAGGGGATATAAATCTCTCAGGTTAAGAGGACAGAGAATACGCTTAGCAAAAAGCTTATTCTGAGTCCTCTTTTATTTGTGAATTAAATCTCAAATAAAGATGGTTAATTTGTCAGACCTTTACAAAAAATAAAATGGAGGTGCAACAAATGGAAAACCTAAAAAAGACCCCACTTTTTGGATTACACGTTGAACTTAAGGGTAAGATGGTTGATTTTGGTGGGTGGGCATTGCCTGTGCAATATACAGGAATCATCGAAGAAGTAAAAGGAGTTAGGACAAAAGCAGGACTTTTTGATGTGTCCCACATGGGTGAGATAATGGTTACCGGCCCAAAGGCTTTAGATTATTTGCAAAAGATGGTGACAAATAATCCAGGGAAATTAAAATATCATCAGGTGCAATATACTTTGATGTGTTACCCCGACGGTGGTGTGGTGGATGATTTGTTGATTTACAATCTAGGCCCAGAAGTTTATTTATTGGTAGTTAATGCTTCCAATGTGGAAAAAGACTATCAGTGGCTAAAAGATAATATAATAGAAGGCGTAGAGGTTGAAAACATCTCACACAAGATGTCTCAAATTGCTTTACAAGGACCTAAGGCACAAGAAATATTACAGACAATAACTGATTTTGACCTAGGAACTATTAAGTTCTTCTATTGTGAAGAAAATGTAGACATACAAGGTCATAAAGTTCTTATATCAAGAACTGGCTATACTGGTGAAGATGGTTTTGAAATCTACTGCAACAATGAAGATGCACCAGGCCTTTGGAATAAAATATTCCATGCTGGTAAAGGGGAAGTTATTCATGCAGGGTTAGGTGCCAGAGATACCCTTAGGTTTGAGGCATGCCTTCCCCTTTATGGTCACGAAATCGATAAGGATATAACTCCCATTGAAGCTAGCTTGAAAAAGTTTGTGAAATTCCAAAAACCTGATTACAATGGCAAAGAAGTTCTAGAAAGACAAGCACTAGAAGGTGCACCAAGAACAACCATTGGATTTAAAATGATTGATAGAGGTATCCCCAGGGGTGAATATCCAGTTTTCAGTATAAACGGAGAGGAAATTGGTCATGTTACCACAGGTTCCTTTTCACCTACATTGGATTTAAACATAGGATTAGCTTTGGTTAAAAACATAGGACTTAATGTACAGGATGAAATATTAATAGGTGTTCGTAATCGTCAGCTTAAAGCTGAAGTTGTTAATATACCATTTTATGTGAGGGAGGATGTTAAGTAATGACTATTAAAAAAGGTTTATTGTATTCTAAGGATCATGAGTGGGTTCTAGTTGAGGGTAATAAGGTGAAAATTGGTGTAACTGATTTTGCACAAAGTCAGTTAGGTGACATTGTTTTTGTTGACTTGCCACAAGAAGGTGACAGTATAGCTAAGGGTGATGGATTTATGGTTATTGAATCTGTTAAGGCAGCTGCTGATGTATATGCACCTGTTAGTGGAACAATTGTGGAAGTAAATGAAGACTTGATGGATGCACCAGAAACCATCAATGAAGACCCATATGAATCAGGTTGGTTAGTGGTTATTGAACTTGATGATGAAAGTGAGTTAGACGAATTATTATCCCCTGAAGGTTATGAAAGCTTTATCGAGGAGGAATAAATCATGACTTTTAGATATATTCCAAAAACCGATGCTGAAAGGCAGGAAATGCTCAAAAGTATCGGGAAAAAATCCATAGAAGAGCTATTTGAGGATATTCCCAAGAGTGTTAGACTTCAAAAGGATTTGGATGTTCCAGGTCCATATTCTGAACTTGAGATTACCCGTGAAATGAGCAGATTAGCCAATAAGAATAAAAGCAATGACAAGGTTAATAGCTTTTTAGGTGGTGGAAGCTATGACCACTATATCCCTTCAGTGGTCAACCATATATTGTTGAGATCTGAGTTTTACACTGCTTACACACCTTATCAACCGGAAATCAGTCAAGGGGTACTTCAAAGTATTTTTGAGTTCCAATCAATGATTTGCCGTATTACTGGTATGGATGTTGCCAACGCATCTATGTATGATGGAGCAACTGCCATGGCTGAAGCAGCTTTGGTTGCTGTGAACAATAACCGTAAGGACACAATTTTGATTTCAGAGGCCGTTAATCCTAATTATAAAGAGGTATTATCCACTTATGCAAATGCGTTGGATATCAAAATTGTGACCGTTCCATTTAATAATGAAACTGGCCAAACAGACTTAGAATCAATTCAAGAAAAATTAAATGAAGATGTTGCAGGTGTTATTATTCAAAGCCCTAATTATTTTGGTGTAATTGAAAACATGCCACAAATTGGTGAATTCCTTAAGGAACAAAAATCATTGTTTATCGCTGTAGTTGATCCTATATCCCTAGGTATACTGAATAAGCCTGCAAGCTATAATGCTGATATTGTTGTGGGAGAAGGGCAACCACTGGGAATACCTGTTTCATTTGGTGGACCATATTTAGGTTTTTTTGCCACAACAAATAAACTTATGCGTAGAATGCCTGGAAGGATTGTTGGAGAAACCGTAGATAAAAATGGTAAAAAAGGTTTTGTTCTTACCCTTCAAACCAGGGAACAGCATATCCGAAGAGATAAGGCTACTTCAAATATTTGTTCAAATCAGGCCCTTTGCGCACTGGCAGCTTCCGTATATATGTCCATTATGGGAGAGCAAGGGTTTAAGCAGGTTGCAACTCAATCTTTACAAAAGGCAAGTTACACAAAAGAAAAGCTTAAGGGTATTAAGGGTGTGAAGCCGTTATTTTCAGGCCCTACCTTTAAAGAATTTGCTTTTACAATAGAAGCACCAGATGCCATTGAGGCTTTGAAGAAGGAAGATATATATCTAGGTATAGATTTAGAGAAAAATTACCCACAATTTAAAGGATGTTTCTTAACAGCTGTTACTGAGAAGAAAACCCGTGAAGAAATTGATACTGCCTTGGGTAGATTGGAGGAGTTAGTATGAGAGATGAAGTAAGAATGATTTTTGAGAAATCTGTTCCTGGTCATGTGGGCTTCTCCTTACCTAATTCCGATGTGCCAGATGTGGATATCACAAGTATAGTTCCCAAGGAGTTATTAGGTAATGAAAAGCATGAATTGCCAGAGGTAAGTGAAATAGAAGTTGTTAGACATTATGTGGAACTATCCACAAGAAACCATGGAGTGGATAGTGGATTCTATCCTTTGGGATCTTGTACAATGAAGTATAACCCCAAAATAAATGAAGACATGGCAAGGCTTCCAGGTCTAGCAGGTTTACATCCCCACATGGATGATGAGGGTTCACAAGGCGCTTTAGAGATGATGTACAATCTTCAAAACCATCTGGCGGAAATAACAGGTATGGATGCAGTTACATTACAGCCTGTGGCAGGTGCCCATGGTGAGTTAGTTGGCCTAATGCTAATCGATGCTTATCATAAAAATAAAGGTCGTAAGAAAACAACTGTATTGGTTCCTGACTCTGCCCATGGTACAAATCCCGCCAGTGCAGCAATGGCTGGCTTTAAAGTGGTGGAAGTTAAATCAAACTGTGATGGTGGAGTTTGCTTAGATGACTTAAAAGATAAATTAAGTGATGATGTGGCAGCCCTAATGCTGACAAATCCTTCGACATTAGGTTTATTTGAGACTAACATAGTTGAAATAGCTGAATTGGTTCATGGCGTGGGCGGACTTTTATATTATGATGGAGCCAATGCCAATGCCATTATGGGTTATACCCGCCCTGGATGTATGGGTTTTGATGTGGTTCATCTTAACCTTCACAAAACTTTTTCTACACCCCATGGTGGTGGTGGACCAGGTTCTGGGCCAGTAGGTGTTAAGAAAGAACTAATTGAATTCCTACCAGCACCCATGGTTGAAAAAGATGGAGATAAATATTTCCTAAATTATAATATCCCTAAATCCATTGGAAGGGTACATGGATTTTATGGTAACTTTGGTGTTAATGCTAGGGCTTATAGTTATATCTTAACAATGGGAGGTAAAGGCTTAAAACAGGTTAGTGAAGATGCAGTATTGAACGCTAACTATATAATGGAACACCTAAAAGAATACTATCAGCTACCATTTGATAGAACTTGTATGCATGAGTTTGTTTTCTCGGGTAAGCCATTTAAGAAGTTTGGTGTTAGAACTTTAGACATAGCAAAAGCTCTACTTGACTACGGATACCATCCACCAACTATTTACTTCCCACTTATTGTGGAAGAGGCTTTAATGATAGAACCAACTGAAACAGAAAGTAAAGAAACCTTAGATAAATTTATTGAAGCCATGAAAAATATTGCCATAACAGCTCAAGAAGACCCTGAGAAAATCATCAGCGCTCCTCACAAGACTTTCATTAACAGACTTGATGAAGTTGGAGCAGCTAGAAACCCAGTGGTTTGCTGTGCATTAAACCTTAATAGGTAAATACTATAACACACTGCCGGTTTACCATAACCGGCAGTGACTGTTAAATGGAACTATTTCGAATTTATTTAGCCACGGAATGGCAGGATTAAAGAGGATTAGCTTCCACCACACATGTAGCCCAATGCTTTAGCGTTGGGGATTGACCTAGATGAAAAGGCAGAGTAGGAAACCTGCGGTTTCTGATTAGGAGCCTTTGGCTCTGAGTAGGTGAACTTTGTTCACTGAGTAGGGGACTTGAGTCCCTGAGTAAAACCCTTTAATACATTTTGCCACGGATCTTCACTGATCTACTCGGATATTTTGGCTCTTTTGTGGGGTCTTTATATTGCAACTGATACTGCTACTTTTGCTACATGCTGGGTCGTAGGGATTTGAATTAATTATGGAACTGATGCTGGGTCTTTTAAGGGCTTTGCCACGTTTGCAGGATTAAAAGAGGATTAGCATCTACCTCCACCGTAGCCCAATGCTTTAGCGTTGGGGATTTGACCTAGATGGTGGGGTTAAAGGCAATTATTTGGCCACGGATCTTCACTGATCTACTCGGATATTTTGGCTCTTTTGTGGGTCCATTAATATTGCCCCTGAAACTACTATTTTTTGCTACATGCTTGGTCGTAGGGATTTGAATTTTATGGAACTGATGCTTGGTATTTAATTTTTAAATATTTTTAAAATTCAATAGACCAAAGTAAGCATTAAATAGTAAATTTCAGAGCGTTTGTAATTGTTTTGGTTTTGTGATATATAAACAACTTCTAGAGATATCTAATCAATATCTAATAAAAAACACCCATAGAACCCCTCTCCTACCTATAAAGAGATTTTAAAACAGTGGTATCTGTGTAAAGCTTTTACTGTGGTATCTGTGTTACCATAACATACACAATGCCCTTATGAAAGTCCTGTCAAATTGGGTTGGCCATCTTTCCGCAAGGCTAAAGCCTTGCCTACGTTTGAGTCATGGGATGTGAGTCATGAGATGTGGGAATTTGGGTATAGGTTATGAGACCCAGCAGTAAGGGTAGAATAGTTATATTCAGTGTGTTTCAGATGCAATTGTTTAGGTTTTTGTATAGAAAACAATTCTAGAGAGATCTAATCAAATATCTAATAAAAAATCTAATCAATATCTAATAAAAAATACCCATAGAACCCCTCTCCTACCTATAAAAGAGATTTTAAAACAGTGGTATCTGTGTAAAGCTTTTACTGTGGTATCTGTGTTATCATATACCAAATAAAAGAATAAGTGGTGCCCCTATTTCAGTTCAATTATGGTGGTGGCAAGTGGTGTAAGTGGTGATAGATTTTTAATCTTTAATCAGAGGTATCCGTGTTCCCATACGCAAACAGAAGCAAAGTGGTGTGAGTGGTGATAGAATTTATACTTTCATCTTTCAAACAAGGAGGTAATCTAATGTATGATATAATTGTTGTTGGTGGTGGACCAGGAGGTTATGTGGCTGCCATTAAAGGAGCCCAGCTAGGAAAAAAGGTGGCACTGGTGGAAGATATAAGGCTAGGTGGTACATGTCTAAATCGGGGTTGTATACCCACAAAAGCCTTATATAGGTCCAGTTATGTTGGGAAGTTAATTAAAGATGCCAGTGAATTCGGATTTGATGTGGATGGCTATAAAGTTAATTATCCAAGGATAAAGGCTAGGAAAGATGAAATAGTTAATAATCTTGTAAGTGGAATAGAAGCCCTTATTAAGGCTAATAAAATAGACTTTTTCCATGGTAAGGGTATTTTTTTAGATGGCAATACAGTGCAGGTTGAGGGTGTGGATGAACCCCTAAAGGCTGAAAAAACAATTATTGCCACTGGCTCTAAGCCCTTTGTACCACCAATACTTGGTGCTAATTTACCAGGGGTCATTACTTCTGACGAAATTTTGGAAATTGACACATTACCAAAACGTTTAGCAGTTATTGGTGGTGGAGTAGTTGGAACAGAATTTGCTGGTATATTTGCTCAATTAGGTGTTGAGGTTACCCTTATCGAAATGCTCCCAAGGATCCTTTTTAATTTTGATGAAGAATTAGTACGGAGGTTAAATGTATTCATAAAAAAATCAGGTGTGAATATCCTAGCTTCTGCTAAGGTTTCAAAAATTGATCAATTAGAAACAGGGCTTAAGATTAGTGTTGAAACAAAAAAAGGTGTAGAGGAATTAGAAGTAGACATGTGTTTAATGGCTGGGGGAAGAAGACCAAACCTAAAAGGTTTAGAAAATCTTGATCTAACCCTTAAACAAAACGGTGGAATCCTAACTAACGAAAAAATGGAAACCAGTATACCTGATGTTTATGCCATAGGTGATTGTACAGGGGGAATTATGTTGGCACATGTGGCATCAACTGAGGCCATGGTGGCAGCAGAAAATATAGCTGGAAAAAAATCTATTATGGATTATACCTGTGTACCCAGCGTGGTTTTCACATATCCTGAGTTATCCAGTGTAGGGCTTACAGAAGAACTTTGCAAAGAACAAGGGGTAGAGTATAAGGTGAGTAAATTTAACTTTGCAGCCAATGGTAAAGCTTTGGCTGAAGGGGAGCCAGAAGGTACAGTTAAAATCATCGCTAACAATGATAATATTATTATAGGTGTACATATCCTCGGACCCCATAGCAGTGACTTAATTGCGGAAGGGGCCTTAGCTGTAAGAAATAAGCTTAAGGCAGAGGATATCTATAGGACAATACATGCACATCCAACTTTGGCAGAAACCTTTGCTGAGGCAGCCCATGGTATAGATGGCGATATAATCCACCAAGCACCAAAACGCAGATAAGAGGCTAAATTATAGCCTCTTTTTTTGTTCCTTTGCTCTTTTGTTGGGTGTATGGGAACGCGGATACCACAGCTAATGCTTTCACAGACACCACTGTTTACAAACCCCTTATAAGGTAGGAGAGTGGTTCTATCTGTATTTTTATTAGATATTGATTAGGTATTTCTAGAGTTGTTTATTTATACAAAAACCTAAACAATTGCATCGGAAACACACTGAAATTTACTATTTACTGCTTACTGCTGGGTCTTCTGAAATTATAAATTAAAAAGTTCAAAAAAGGACCCAGCATCAGTTCTTAATTAATTTTAATCTCTACGACCCAGCATGTAGCCAAAAGTAATAGTTTCAGTGGCAATTTAAAGACCCCACAAAAGAGCCAATCATATCCCATAGATCAGTGTAGATCCGTGGCCAAATGAATTTAAGGTTTTACTCAGGGACTCAAGTCCCCTACTCAGTGAACAAAGTTCACCTACTCAGAGCCAAAGGCTCCTAATCAGAAACCGCAGGTTTCCTACTCTGCCTTTTCATCTAGGTAAATCCAACGCTAAAATCTTTAATCCCTAAGCCTTTAAATAGTGTAAAAGCCCCTTTAGTGAAATTTAATTTGAGAGATTTAGTCCTTATCCTCTTTTATCCTGCCTATCCGTGGCTTTGTTTAAAAAGCTTTTTGTCCCCCATCCTCTTTCTATCCTGCAAATCTGTGGATAAACTTTCCACTAAGCTCCGCCTATTTAACTGATTTACTGTAACAGGGGTAATGTGAAAATCATAGTATACATAGGAACTTATTTGAATTTAGTCTACGGAAATTATAATGCGATATATAGGAGGGAAGGAAATGAGTAGAGTGTTTAGATTTGGAGGAAATCAGCCAAATCGGATAGCTAGACCTCTAGGGGTGACACAAGCACGACCCATGGGTAAATATCAAGAAACATCTAGACCATATACACAGCCTATGAATCAAACATCAGATAAGCCACAGAACAATACTACACATAAGGATGGTATTGATGAAAGCCCTAAAAAACTTTTTAAAACTGCAGAAGAATTAAAAGAACAGGTAAAACAGGAGATTAATAAAGTTGAAGAAATTATGGATGAAGTTGATAAAAACCAGGGTTTAGAAACAATAGATGACTTAAAAAATGTTGAAGAGCTAGAAAACGTAGAGTCAGAAGAAGTGGAAGTGATACATGAAGACGAAGTGAACCAAGAAATAAATGAAGCAAATGAAGCATATGAAGAAAATAACCAAAATTATCAATCTATACAACAAGAAAATTATCCCCAAACCACAGGTTTTGCTGGCTTAGATGATAATCTTTTAATTCTTTTAGTGTTACTAATAGTTTTGAGAAGTCCCAAAAGGGATCTTAGTTTAATTATTGTTTTGTTAATTTTACTTGCCAGTTAAAGGATATTTGTAAAAAAGGAGGAGAATTCTTTGTCTGAAAATAAGCCTGACTTAAATGCATTGATGTCTATGTTGTCTGGTGGAGGAGACCTAAATGATAAAATAAATCAGATTAGTAAAATGATGGGTAGCCCTGAAAAGGGTGAAAAGGTAAAAAGCTTAGTTTCAAATCTTATGAAACAAGATGCTGATCAGATTAAGGGGTTAAGTAGGAATATGGCACATACAGATCCTGCTATCAACCTATTAGTGGCACTGGGTCCATATTTGAACTCTGATAAACAAGCTAAATTAGATCAATGTTTAAAGACATTAAATACAACTTACTTTGTAAAGCAGCTAGCCCAGATGTCCGAAGAAATTGATATAAATGAATAAGGTCATAAAAATGAGTTAAGGACAAAGTCCTTGACTTTTTTTGTGCTGATTTTTTTAGATTTTTTTATAAGAAATTTAGGCAAAGCTTCAATAGTAGTATAGTACAAGACTTTTTTTGCTACTTACATAGTATGTACAGAACCCACTACAAAGGGTTTTACACCGTGCTTAATCACT
>CAYYRM010000061.1:1618-12531 GCA_964474005.1 uncultured Eubacteriales bacterium | reverse complement strand
AAAAATCAGGGAGGAAGATAAATGACTGTTACCAGTGATATAGGGAAACTAGAAAAGGTTATAGTACATAGGCCAGGTGAAGAACTTGAATATTTAACACCAAAGTATCTTGAAGAACTGCTTTTCGATGAAATACCTTGGCTGGAGAGAGCTAGGGAAGAGCACTCTAAATTTGTTAAAATCATGAAGGACCAGGGAACCGAAGTATTGTATATAACAGATTTAATGGAAGATGTTTTAAGTCAAGACATTAAGCTTAAGGAAGAATTTATTAAAGATCACCTAGATCTAAGCCATATCGCCAATGACGATACCCGAGAAGCGGTATATGAATATCTAATGGATAAAGATAATAACTATGTCATTGATACCCTCATAAGGGGACTAAAAAAAGATTATGTTCAAACTCTAAAAGAATGCCAGTCCTTGGCTGATTTAACAAAGTCCAGCTTTCCATTTTATTTAGCACCCCTTCCAAGCATGTATTTTTCTAGGGATCAGGGTATAGCTATTGGTCCTGATATGCTTGTGGGTTCAATGTACAATGAAACAAGAAAGAGAGAAACATTATTCATTAACTACATTCTTAAGCATCACAAGGATTTTGTAAACATAGAAACCATAACAGATCAAGATATCCCACCAGGAGTAGAAGGAGGGGATATAATTGTGTTATCTGAAAAAACCGTAATGATAGGCTTAAGTGAAAGAACCACTGTTCAAGGGATAGAAAAAGTGGCTCAAGAAATACTCATTGAAAAACAACTGGCAAAGGAAATCCTTGTTGTTCAAATACCAGCAAAAAGGGCATATATGCATCTAGATACAGTATTTACAATGGTAGATAGGGATAAATTCCTCATGTACCCAGGTATAAAAGATCAGACCTTCACGTACTACTTAACAGCTGATAAAAACAAAAGGGTAAGGGCAGAACAAGGTCCATCAATTAAAGAATGCCTTGAAAAATCTTTGGGATATCCAGTTAAAATAATCTACTCCGGGGAAGAAGATCCCATAATAGCTGCAAGGGAACAATGGGGGGATAGTACAAATACACTGGCCATTGAACCAGGTAAAGTATTGGTTTATAACCGAAACACAGTTACAAATAATCAGCTAGAAAAAGAAGGTATAGAAATTCTAGAGTTTGAAGGATCTGAACTTGTAAGGGGTAGAGGCGGCCCGCGCTGTATGAGTATGCCAGTAAGTAGAAAAAAACTTATGTAATTGGGACCTAAATTTATGAAAATAAAGCAGACAATGTTTCAAAGGTCTGCTTTTTTTGATATCATATATAGTTAGAAAACAAAATAGGAGGGATTTTACCATGGAGAAAAGAGCTTTAGTAACCCTTACTGTGGCTGAATCGAAAAGACTTATTGCCAAGGCTGTGGTTGAACTACCACAAATCCAAAGGGCATTGGTTGAAGGAACAGTTATAGTAGCTGGTGGAACCACCAATGGATACATAGTGGAGGAGCTATTGGGAAAAGAGATTGAAAAGGATAAATATACAGCAGGTATAATCGTTAAAGGTAGAGGCTGTACCACCCCTACAGAAGAAAGAATAGCTCCAGTGGTATTAGTAAATGGTGAAAAAGTAGATACCCCTTGGACTGAAGCATTAGCTACTTTAAAAGCCGGGGATGTATTCATTAAGGGTGGAAATGCCTTGGATATAGAAGGAAATGTAGGTGTAATGGTGGCACATCCCACTGGTGGAACCATTGGGGCAGCCCTTCCAATTTTAACCGCTAGGGGTGTGGATTTGGTGCTTCCTGTGGGCTTAGAGAAACTAGTTCCATCTGTTACCTTAGCATCAAGGGAAGGGGGAATCCATAAAATGGATTACTCTCTAGGAATGGCATGTGGCTTAATACCAGTAAGTACAGGCCAGGTTGTATCTGAAATAGAGGCCCTAGGCTTTTTATTTGGTGTAGATGTGATTCCTTATGGAGCAGGTGGTGTAGGCGGTAGTGAAGGATCTCAAACCTTACTGATAGTGGGTGAAGATGAAGATGTACAAAATGCCTTTGAGTTTATGAAAAATGAAATCAAGGGAGAACCAGCGTTAAAAGGAATTAAACAAAACTGTAAATGCCAAAACCCCTGTGATTATTTTTAATTAAACCAAAATATAACCCTAGCAGATTTGCTGGGGTTATAATTGTATTATAGGCCCTTCGGACTTACGACTTTTGTTGGTGGCGTATATGATATACGGGCCTGCGGGCTTACGAATTTTGTGGGTAATCTCATTGGGTCGTACGGGCTCTTCGGGCTTACGGTGGTTGTTATTTTTGAGGGTCTTTAATTAATTGGCCACGGATCTACAGGATTTAGAAGGGCAGATTAGGAAACCTTCGGTTTCTGATTAGGAGCCTTACAGGCTCTAAGTAGGGGCTTCGCCCTGAGTAGGAAACCTTCGGTTTCTGAGGAAACATGATTTAGGTAAAACCCAAATCTGTTGGCAAAAGTGTTTAAATGTTCGTATGATTTTTGTTTATTATAGTGTATTATAGGTGTGAAAAAAGACTATCACACTAACTTTCACAAAAAGGCTGTACACTATTTAAAAGCTTAGAGATTACAGCTTAATTATTTTTTAATTTAAAAAAGAGTAATCTACTCCAGGGACACTTAACATATCCATAACATTAAATACCCATAGCAATCCAAAGCCACCAAAAAATAGACCAACAAAAGCATCCCCAGCCCTGTGGTTTCTGTGTTACCATAAAATACTCCACACACCAAAACCGCCCAAGCTAAAGCATGGGCTACCATGGGTATAGGAGAATGCTCGAACCCAAGATGGCTAGCAAAGTGGTGCCCCTGTTTCAGGTCTCCTATGGTGGTGGTAAGTGGTGTTAGTGGTGGTTGTTTTGTGGACCATTATGCTATAATACACATAAAAAAACTCCCATATCCCATACCTTTATATTATAATAAACCTATATAAAAAAATTAGGGAGGACATGTATGTCTAAGAAAATACCTATACACTTATTAACTGGAATGGGTTATGCTTCTATTTTTGGATTTTCATTTTTGTTTACTTCACGGGCTTTAAATCATATAGAGCCATTTCACCTGTTAAGTTTTCGTTTTACCTTTGCTTTCTTAGTAATGACAATACTTAGATTGGCAAAAGTAATAAACATCCCATTAAACAAAGATATGTTTACACCCATGCTATTTTTGTTGGCCCTTTTTCAACCATTGTTATATTTTACCGGAGAAACCATAGGGGTAAAATTTACATCATCTTCGGAATCAGGTTTGCTAATTGCCCTTATTCCCATAGTTGTGGCCATATTTAGTGCTTTGTTTCTAAAGGAATACCCAACAAAAAAACAGATCCCCTTTATAATCTTATCAGTATCAGGGGTAGCAACCATAGTATTGCTACAAGAAAAGCTGGAATTTGGGGGAAGTCTATTGGGCTTTATAATGCTGCTTTTAGCAGTGATTTCTGCTGGTTTTTTTAATATCATATCCCGAAGTCTTTCCAGTAAAATAAAGCCACTACAGATCACCTATTTTATGATGGGTTTTGGTACCGTATGTTTCACCGCCATAGGAATAAGTCAAAGCCTAATAAAAGGGGATATTGACCAATATTTTCTACCATTGGCTCAAGTGGATGTCCTAACAGCCTTGGTTTATTTAAGCATACTTTCATCAATAATAGCATTTTTCTTATTAAATTTTACACTTTCTAAAGTAACAGCATCCCAAGGAGCAGTTTTCGCTAATCTAGTCACAGTAATCTCAATCTTTGCTGGGGTTTTCATAGGAAAAGAGAGCTTTCAATACTATCACATACTTGGCAGTATCCTAATTATAACAGGAGTATGGGGAACCAATTACTTTGGTAAAACTAAGGAAGTTGTATCAGAATTACCAAAGGTGGCTTAGAATAGGGTTCTAATCCTAGCCCCAGGTCCCACATCAATACCCTCAACATTCTTCAAATCATCTAACAACTTAAGCAATGCCTTATCCTTTGCCTTGGCTTCTATCATAACATCAAATTTCTCTATACCGCCCTTTACAATGCTTAAGAATTCCATGAATTGCTTTAATTCTATATAATCTGCATGGTGACGAAACTGGCTATCACTTTTAGGGCTAGACATATGAATCTTCGGTATTTCACCCTTCCATGTACTAAAAATATCAGTGATCAAATTTTCGAGATTATGCTCATCCCTATTACAGAGATAATGGTGGTAATCTAACACCATGGGGGCATTGACTTCTTGGCATATTTCCAGCACCTCTTGGGCGTTATAAGATTTATCATCATTTTCTAAGATAATTCTTTGGGCTATGGCTTGGGGCAACTTCTTAAAATTATCAACAAACCTCATTTTAGCTTTTTCTTTGTTACCATATGAGCCACCTATATGTAAGACCAATTTAGTATTGCCATCTAAACCCATTGCCTCAAAAAGACTGTGGTGATATTGTAAATCCCTAAAAGAAACCTCTAATACATCAGGGTTTGGGGTATTTAGTACTGTAAAATGGTCAGGATGTGCACTAACTCGAAAGCCCTTATCTTTCACATAATCCCCTATTTTTTGGAATAGATTTTTAAACTCTAGGACATAATCAAATCCTTGTGCCACAGGATGTGTGGCCATGGGAACTATTTTTGATGTAAACCTATAAACCTCAATGCCCAGTGAGCTATTATGGTATAAAAGCCTTAAGGTGTTATTTAGGTTGGTTTCTGTGAGTTTTCTTAAATGATACAGTTGACTCTCTTTATCTGGTAACTTTTCCAATGACTTTAAAGTGATGGTTTTAGAGGGTGAACAATTATCTACTTCTAAAGACATTGCCACATACCCAAAGCGGATGTCCATTCAAAAAACCTCCCTACATGTATAATTAAAAGTAAAGGGCTTAATCTAAATATAACTTACCCTAACTGTAAAGAATATATCTACAATTCAATTCTTAATTATGATACAATCACTTTACAGAGAAAATATGGAAGGAGTGTTCCCATGGGTAAAATAGTAGTTATAGGTAGTATAAATATGGATCTTTTGTTTATAACTGAAAAACGACCTCAACTGGGTGAAACCGTTAAAGGATTAAGTTTTGCAGAATTTCCAGGGGGTAAAGGCGCTAATCAGGCTGTGGCAGCTGCAAAACTAGGAGCCAACGTACATATGGTGGGTAGTGTAGGAAAGGACAGGTATGGACAATACTTATCATCACACCTAAAATCAGAGGGTGTTGTAACTGAAAAAATAAAAAGTGTTGATAACTCCACTGGACTAGCCAATATAATACTGGACAAAAGTGGGGAAAATACCATTATAATCATTGAGGGTGCAAATGGTGAAGTTAAACCTGAAAACATAGACCCAAACCTTTTTGAGGAAGGGGACTATGTGCTGTTTCAGCTGGAGATACCAATGGAAACCGTGGTTTTTGGAGCAAAATTGGCTAAAGAAAAGAAAGCTATGGTTATTTTGGACCCTGCACCGGTAAAAAAACTGCCTGAAGAGCTGTATAACTATATAGACATAATAAAGCCAAATGAATTGGAAGCGCTGGAATTAACCGAGGAAAGTTCTGTGGAAAATGCAGCTCAGTGGCTTTTAAATAAGGGTGTTAAAACAGTTGTTATAACCCTAGGGGATAAGGGGGCATTATTATATACTGAACAAGGCAGTAAAAAATACCCAGCTAAAAAAGTAGAGGTGGTGGATACCACTGCGGCTGGAGATAGTTTTTCCGGAGCATTGGCAACTGCACTGGTCCAAGGTGAAGATATTGATAAGGCAATAGAATTTGCCATTAGAGTTTCTGCCATAACAGTTACAAGAATTGGTGCCCAATCATCACTACCAACCCTAGAACAATTAGGAGGAAAGATATGAAAATAATCTTAGATGTAGATCCAGGAATAGATGATGCAATGGCCATAGCATTGGCAATTAAATCAAAGGGGGTAGAGGTTTTAGGACTGACCACCGTAGGTGGAAATTTACCCTTAGAAAAAACCACAGACAATGCCGCGAGGATACTAAAACTACTAAAGGCTACCTGTAAGGTTTACCCAGGAATGTCTCAGCCCTTGGTAAGAAGATTACATACCGCTGAACATATCCATGGACCCACAGGTCTAGGTTACTTGGATTTAGAAAAGGCAGATGAGTACATAAGTGAAATCCACGCAGTGGATTTCATTATTGAAGAGGTCAATAGGAGGCCAAAGGAAGTTACCATAATAGCAGTGGGGCCCTTAACAAACATATGTCTGGCAATTAAAAAGGACCCATCCATTGTGGATAGGGTCAAAGAAATAGTTATAATGGGTGGCGCAGTATTCACTGAAGGAAATGTAACTCCAAAAGCTGAGTTTAATATCTATGTGGATCCCGAAAGTGCTGAACATGTATTTAATTGTGGAGCAAAAATAACACTTGTGGGTCTTGATGTAACTCTAAAAGCTTTACTTTTAGAGGATCACCTTGAAATCCTTCGTAAAAAAGGTGGGGAATTAGGGGAATCCATTGCTAAAATGACTGATTTTTATCTTGAAAGATACAAAGACCACAACAAGCTAAAAGGATGTGCACTACACGATCCCCTAGCCGTTGGTGTGGCCTTAGATAAAACATTGGTGAAAACCCAGCATATTTACGTTGGGGTGGAAACAAAGGGCGATTTGACCAGGGGAGTCACTGTGGGTGACAAAATGTCCCGTTTCAGTAAAGAACCCAATGTCCATGTATGTGTGGAGGTAGATGCAGATAAATTCATTGATACCTTTATGGAAACCATAATGGCTTAAATCATGGCCACAAGGTTAATTATCCTTCCAGTATCACGTCCATCCCTTCTCACAGAATATAATCTTTTATCACAAAAACTGCATAAGTTAAGGTCATTAAATGAACCTTTAAAGCCAGCTTCCCGTAGGTTATATTGGGAAGCTAATTTTATATCAACGGTGTAAACCCCGTCTTTATCGTAAATAACATCATTGGGATAGCAGTATTGTTGTATGAAGATATCCCTAAGATAATCATCATGTTGTACATAACAGTCACTGCAAATACCAGCACCGTATGTTATTTCAACATCCTCCATACTACTTCCGAGCTTTAGCATGTGGTTTAAAATTTTTACCTCCAGTTGCTCCACTATACCCCTCCAACCACAATGGGCAAGACCTAAAATGCCTTTAACTGGGTCGTGAATTATCACAGGGAAACAATCGGCAGTGGTTATTGCTATATACAAGTTCTTTTCCTTTGTTATTAAACCATCGAAACCTACTAAATTTTGTTTATCTGGTAACACCCCTTCACCACCATGGGATTTATTCACCTCAATAAATTCACTACCATTTTTTAAAATAACCCTAACCATGTTATTTAAATCAACACCTGAAGCAGAAGAAAAATCCTTATAATGCTCATATACCTCCTGGCCACCCATTGAGTAAAGCATATTACCCGTGGCAGTGGTGGAAAGGACCATATCCAATTTACCCCTTTGAAAACGCAAAAATTTTTCCATATTTTTTCCTCCTTTGTATAGACTTAAAAACTTGGGTATATTAAAATATGAGTTGAGAAACAATTTAGATAATAAAAATACTACTAAGGAGGATTATATATGAACAAGACTGTAATTTCAACTGTAAACGCCCCCGCAGCAATTGGACCGTATTCCCAAGCTATAAGGGTGGGTAACTTCTTGTACACATCAGGTCAAATTCCCTTTGACCCAAAGACCATGCAATTAGTATCACAAGATATCAAAGAGCAAACTAAGCAAGTAATGGAAAACTTAAAAGGTATTTTTGAAGAAGCTGGTACTTCCTTTGACAAAGTAATCAAAATGACAGTGTTTATCAAAGACATGAACCAATTCGGTGACATTAACGAAGTTTACGGAAAATACTTCGGAGAAAACCCACCAGCAAGATCGTGTGTGGAAGTGGCAAGACTGCCCAAAGACGTCGGTATCGAGATAGAGGCAATTGCCATAGTTGAATAGTGCTACATAAAGATACTAGGGAAAACCTAGTATCTTTTTTTTAGTCCATGCTTTAGCTTGGGCGGTCTTTGGGGTATGGATAGTTCATGGTAACACGGATACCACAGAGCTTGGGCTAATATGAAAGCCTGCACAGATACCACGGTGTTGGGGATTGTGTTGTTGGTCTATTTTTATTGGTGGGTTTTGGATTGCTATCAATACTATAGCCATGGATACATTTAGTGTATTTAGAGTAGCTTTCAAAAATATTTATTATTGTTTTATTCTCTAAGCTGTTAAATAGTGTAGAGACTTTTAATGAAAGTTAGTGTGAGGGTCTTTTTCTCACACTATAATACACTATAATAAAAACAAAAATCATACGAACAGTTAAACCCTTTTGCCAACAGATTTGGACTTTACCTAAATCATGTTCCCTCAGAAACCGAAGGTTTCCTACTCAGGGCGAAGCCCCTACTCAGAGCCTTGCAAGGCTCATACTCAAAAACCGAAGGTTTCCTAATCTGCCATTCTAAATCCTGTAGATCCGTGTAAATCCGTGGCCAATTAATTAACGACCCACAAAAATCACAACCACCGTAAGCGCGAAGCGCCCGTACGACCCAATGAGACTACCCACAAAGTCGTAAGCCCGCAGGCACGTATATCATTTACCCCAGCCACAAAGTCGTAAGCCCGAAGGGCCCATGTCCTCAAATGTTCCATGCAATTAAAGACACTTTGCAGGAATATCTATTTTTTGGTAGAATATAAATTAAGTTATAAAACTATAGTAAAGGGTGAACAAAGTGACAAAAATTAAATTTGGAACAGATGGATGGAGAGGAATACTGGCAGATGACTTTACCTTTGAAAATGTAGAGCTGGCAGTAAACGCAATCCTTGCCCATGTACACTATAAAGGTATGGGGGAAAAGGGACTAGTAATAGGGTATGACACTAGATTTTTAGGAAGGAAATTTGCAGAAATAGCCACAAACCTAGCAAACCAGTGGGGTATAGATGTTTATTTAACTGATAAACCTACACCCACCCCTATCATTGCATATGGGGTTAAAGTAAAACAAGCCGCAGGGGCCTTGATGTTTACCGCAAGTCATAATCCCCCAGAGTGGAATGGAATTAAATTTATTCCCCACTATGCAGGACCTGCTACCCCAGAAATCACAAAGGACATTGAATATCACTTACATAACCTTAAAATACAACACTCAGAGAAAAAGGGAGAAACCAAGACATATAATCCTTGGCAAGATTATAAAGAGCATTTATCCTCTATTTTAGACTTGCAGAAGCTCAGAGGCTTAAAGGTGGTTGTTGACCCCATGTATGGTGCAGGTAGTAAATACTTACCTGAGCTTTTACAAGAAGCTGGCTGTGATGTAATAGCAATAAATACGGCCATGGATCCATACTTTGGTGGTAATCTACCTGAACCCAATGAAGAGCATTTAGACTCCCTAGTGGAGGCAGTAAAAGGAAACAATGCATTATTAGGTTTAGCACTAGATGGCGATGCCGATAGATTTGGGATAGTGGACAATGAAGGTACTTACTATGTACCAAATCAATTGATTCCATTGCTATTTAAATACTTAGCTAAAGAAAACACCACACAAAATAAAGTTGTTCGTACTGTGGCAACAACCCATATAATTAATGCCATGGCAGAAAAAATGGGCTTTGAAGTAATTGAGACACCTGTGGGTTTCAAATACGTTGGAGAGGCCATGGAACAAGGTGGAGTTTTAATTGGTGGTGAAGAGTCTGGTGGTGCCAGTATCCATGGGCATATTCCAGAAAAAGATGGAATATTGGTGGACTGCCTTGTGGCTTTAATGGTAGTAAGTAATGGTCCCCTTAAAGAACAATGGAATAATCTTTTAAAAGAGTATGGTAATTTTATTAGTAAAAGGTTGGATTTAAGGGTCCCTGAAGAGAAAAAAGGTGAGATTTTAGCTAATCTTAAAGAAAACACTCCAAAAGAAGTAGCGGGCTTAAAGGTGGTTTCTGAAAACAAAATAGATGGTACAAAAATGTTATTAGAGGATAATAGCTGGATATTATTCAGACCATCAGGTACAGAGCCATTGCTAAGGGTTTATATAGAAAGTAACACCCAAGAAACCTTTGATAAAATAGCAAACTGGGCCAAAGAATACCTAGGAAAATAAAACAAAGCAAGGGATAATTCCCTTGCTTTTTTGTACGTCATTCCACATGGTAGCCCATGCTTTAGCTTTAAAATCACCACCACTTGCACCACTTACCACCATCATGTAAGAAGTGAAATAGGGGCACCACTTTGCTAGGCAATTTTGGAGATGGTACTATCTATACACATCGTAGCCCATGCTTTAGCTTGGGCGGTTATGGGGAATGGGATTGATTTATGGTAACACGGAAACCACGGGGCTGGGGCTTGTATGGAGGCCACCACAGATACCACGGTGCCTAGGATGGTTTTGTTGGTCTACTTTTATGGGTGGGTTTAGGATGACTATCGGTATTATAGTTAAGGATATGTTTAGTGTGTCTGGAGTAGATTACACGTTATAAATTAAGAAATTAAGCTATAATCTTTAAGCAGTTAAATAGTGTAGAGCATTTTAGTGAAAGTTAGTGTGAGGGTATTTTACCCACACTAAAATACACTATAATAAAAAACAAAAATCATACGAACCATTTAAACCCTTTTGCCAACAGATTTGGACTTTACCTAAATTATGTTTCCTCAGAAACCGAAGGTTTCCTAATCTGCCTTTCTAAATCCTGTAGATCCGTGTTGATCCGTGGCTAAATATTATAAAGACCCAAAATCACCACCACTTGCACCACTTACCACCATCATGTAAGAAGTGAAATAGGGG
>CAYYRM010000061.1:0-1518 GCA_964474005.1 uncultured Eubacteriales bacterium | reverse complement strand
TTACACGTTATAAATTAAGAAATTAAGCTATAATCTTTAAGCAGTTAAATAGTGTTGGAATCATACCCGATTTGATAGACACACAGAACACACGGTATAATAAGATATCATGAAAAAAGAGGTGTTTATCGAATGGGCAGAGGAAAAAGTTATTCCGTGGAATATAAAAACGAAATAGTTAATTTAATTGTTAAAGAGGGGAAAAAATTAGCGGATGTGGCGAGAAATATCGATGTTAATGAGTCTACCATCAGAGGGTGGATAAGATCACACAAAAATCATGGAGAAGAGGCATTTCCTGGCAAGGGTAACTTAAGAACAGAGGATAATGAACTTAGGAAGCTAAAGAAAGAGATGGCTGATCTAAGAGAGGAAAATGCTATCTTAAAAAAGGCTATAACCATCTTCACAAATCCCGCAAAATAAAATATCGATTCATATATGATAATAGCTCCGATTTTAGCGTGGAGAAGATGTGTGAAGTTTTAGGTGTTCATAGGAGCGCGTACTATGCTTGGCTTAAAAGACCTATGTCTAAGCGCCATCAAGAAGATATTAAGTTAGTTGAAGTGATAAAGAAAATCCATAGAGAATCCTATAACAGTTATGGAGTTAGAAGGATTAAAAAGCAAATGGCAGACGATGGCATTGAATGCGGTAAAAATAGAGTTTCAAGACTTATGAAAGAAAATGGCATTGTCAGTAAACATGCTAGAAAATATAAAGCTACTACAAACTCTAACCATAACTTCAATATCGCACCCAACTTGTTGAATCAAGACTTTAATGTTAATGAGCCAAATAAAGTTTATGTTGGTGATATTACATATATTGCAACAGATGAAGGATGGTTATATTTATCTATTGTAGAGGATTTGTTTAACAGAGAGGTGGTTGGATGGTCTATGGACTCAACGATGACTAAAAAACTTGTTATAGACTCTCTAAAAGCATCTGTTATTAAAGAAAAACCTGATGAAGGCTTAATATTCCATTCTGACCGTGGAGTACAGTATGCATCTTATGATTTTCAAGATTTTCTCAGAGAAAAGCATTTTAGACAAAGTATGAGCGCTAAAGGTAACTGCTATGATAATGCTTGTGCAGAATCATTCTTTGCTTCGTTAAAAAAAGATATGTTGTTTGGGCGTAGATTTAGGACTCGACAAGAAGCTAAATCAGTAATAGTTGAGTATATTGAGTTGTTTTACAATCCTAGAAGATTACACTCTTCACTTGGCTATAAATCACCTAAAAGATTTAAGGATGATTATTATAGTAAGCTTAAGTTGTTTGCTGCTTAATACAAATCAGATCATTTGTAATTAAATTTCAGTGTATTGAATACAATTTCTGTGAAATTAAGAGAAAAACGTGATTTTTACGTGTCTATTTTACTCAGAACACTCCACAAGAACCCACCCATAAAAAATAGACCAACAAAACCATCCTAGGCACCGTGGTATCTGTGGTGGCCTTCCTACAAGCCCCAGCTCTGTGGTATCCGTGTTACCATGA
>CAYYRM010000060.1:0-12581 GCA_964474005.1 uncultured Eubacteriales bacterium | reverse complement strand
GAAATCATTATATTGTGACACATGGGTATAAGATCCCAGGTTTTTTTCCCGCCTAATATACCTCCCACTTGGGCAACCGCTAAAACATCACCTTTTTTCATTTGACCTTCCATAACTTTCTTTATGGTAAGCTTGTCCATATATATTCTGCCCATGGCCATGGCTTCCCGTTTGGTGTAATTTTTTTCTGTTACATCAACCATTTTTGCTCTGCCCGATGTGTTAAAATGAGTGAATTCATTTTCCATATCCCCTAGCCTCCTATCTGTGACATAAATCTGTTTGTGACAGTGGTATCTTGAATTTGATGACCTTCGGGTTTTTTATGCACTGCAGCAATTAATGCTTCTTTCACTGCTTTTATGTCGCCTGTATGGGCTATTTTTTTTATGTCATACTCCCCTTCTCCAAAAAGGCATGTCCTAATTTTCCCATCGCTTGTCAGTCTTATCCTGTTACATTGAGAGCAAAAATGTTCACTTACGGCACTTATTACACCAAAGGTCCCTTGGGAATTGGGGATTGTGTAATACTTTGCAGGTCCTTGCCCCTTTGGTCCTCCATGCTCTTTAATATCAAATTTGCCTCTTACCACCTCCAATGGATATGTCCAAGGGATATAGTTATCTTTCCATGCCTTTTTGGACTCTGTCCCTAAAGGCATCATCTCAATAAACCTTACATGGATAGGCTTTTTTAGTGTCATCTCTACAAAATCAATTATTTCATTTACATTGAAATCCTTTAACAGCACCACATTGATTTTTATCGGTTCAAGACCAACTTCCAGTGATTTATCAATGGCTGATAACACAGTGTTTAAATGGTCCTTCCCTGTGATATTTTTATATTTTTCTTTGTCTAATGTATCTAAACTAATATTTACTCTTTTTACCCCTGCCCTTTTTAAATCCCCTGCCATTTCTCTAAGCAGGATTCCATTGGTTGTTATGGCTATATCGTCAATACCACCAATTTTCGAAATCACCTTTATAAATGGTATAATCCCCCTACGAACCAATGGTTCTCCCCCAGTAAGTCGTATGCTTGTTATACCTAACTGAGCCGCTGCTTCTATTATCACTGTCAATTCTTCATAGCTAAGTATTTTTTCATGTTCAAATAGTTCTACTCCTTGGGGGGGCATGCAATACTTACATCTTAAATTACATCGATCAATCACTGAAATTCTTAAATATTTTATTTGTCTCCCATGTAGGTCTTTTAACAACAATATCCCTCCCTAAAATATTAAATATTATAAAAATATTATACCATAACAAAGTTATTAATCCATTAAATACTAATATCACATGAAAATATAGGCATAATAAAGTATATTGACTATGGTAATTTGAGGGGGATTAATAAATGATTGAAGGTAGTAGAAAGGACCGTCATAAAAAAAGAAATAAAGATTTTGGATTTCGTAAGATAATATCATATATTTTTGTATTACTGCTATTGGCAGGCATTAGCTTTTCGTCATATTTAGTTTATTTAGCTTTTACCATTGATGATGTGACCTTAACTGGCAATTTACCATCTTCAGCTGTGTATTCGAGAAATAACACTGCCATTGCAATAATTGATACCAGCACAGAAGAATATGTAAGTATAGGTGATATTAGCCCTGATTTTATCAATGCAGTTGTTGCTGTGGAGGATAATGTATTTTTTAGTCACCCTGGGATAAACCCCATTGGCATTGCAAGGGCACTTTACACCAATATTGTTAACAGAAGGATAGTTCAAGGTGGTAGTACAATAACTCAGCAATTGGCTAAGAATATTTTTTTAACCCATGAGAGGACCCTTGATAGAAAGCTTAAAGAATTGGTTTATACCTTTAAGCTTGAATACAATTATAGCAAAGAAGAGATTTTGGAAGCATACTTAAACAACATTTATTACGGTCATGGTAATTATGGAATAATGGCGGCAACCAATTTTTACTTCGGGAAGCATCCAAGGGATTTAACTTTAGATGAATCAGCGCTATTGGCTGGAATTATTCAAGGGCCTTATCTTTATTCTCCCATGCGGGCACAAAATATTGCCCCTAGACCTCAAAACACAGAAGATGTTTTTGATAACGCTTTAGATGAAGGTATTAGAACTTCAAGGACTTATCAAAGGAGAAATTTTGTTTTACATAGGATGCTAAATGAAGGGTATATAACCAGAGACCAGCTAAATCAGGCCAATGAACAGGGTTTCCCTCAGCCACGGGAGCATCAAGAGGGTGCCAACTTAGGTATTCCACAATTTGTGTTAAATGAGCTTGAAGCCCTAGAGGAACAGTTGGGTTTTGAAAGGGGACAGCTTAGGACAGGACACAATATATATACTACCATTGATGAAGATGCTCAAACTGTGGCACAGCAAACAGTAAGAAATTTTAGAAACTATATTGCCCAAGATAAAAGGAACGACCAAAATATTCAAGCTGCCATAGTGGCAGTTGACCCCAATGGTGCTGTTTTAGCCATGGCTGGTGGTTGGAGAACACTAGAAAATACCCGGCAACAGCCAGGATCAGCTTTTAAACCCATAGCATACGCCTTAGCTTTAGAAAGTCAAAATTACACCCTTGCCCATCAGCATTTATGTTCCCTTGAAACAGGTACTTTTGCAGACCATGTTATCTCTGACGCAGGGGACCCACCATACCACGATGCATATTTAACAATGCGTCAAGCCATGATTGAGTCGTGTAATGTTTATGCAGTTCTGACAAATTCTTTTTTGGGTCCAAGAAATGTCATAGAAATGGCCCGTAGACTAGGATACCGTGGAGGTTTAGCCAACGATCTACAAATGGTACTGGGTAGCAATGGTACAAGCATGTTGGATATGGCAAGGGCATATTCAGTTTTTGCAAATGGTGGATATAGTGTTGAACTTTATTCAATCACTGAAATTCAAGACAGTTATGGAAACACAATTTACAGGAGACCCCCAAGGATAGAAAGTAGAGTACTTTCTGCCGAAACCAGCTTTCTGATCACTGATATGCTAAGGGATGTTATCAGAAGCCCCCAAGGTACAGCGAGATTTGCCAGTAACCTTATCCCCAATAGGGATGTGGCCATAAAAACAGGTACAACCAGGGATTATGCCTATAGTGCTGGATATACCCCTGAAATGGTGACAATGGCGTATATCGGCTTTGATGAACCCACAGGACAAAGTTTAGGTATTTTCGGTGGTCCCACCACCTCTCGTATGTGGGCTGATTTTACAAATCAATCTTTAAATAGAATGCTTGGAGAAAATGTGGGAGGCACCTTTACAGTCCCTGATGGAATTGTTGAGGTTACTTTATGTGCAGATACCCTCCTTCTAGCCACACCAAATTGCCCCAATACCTTTAACGAATATTTCGCCGAAGGGACACAACCCCAAGATTATTGTAATATACATCAAAATTATACGATAAATGTACCTATATGTACCACCTCATGGCAGCTGGCAACGGATTTTTGTCCCGTAGATGAAGTAAGAACCTTTTCCATCCCTGCCAATACCCAGATTCAAGAGTGTCAGGTTCATACCAGAAGGAGAAGATAAGTAAAAGCAGAGGCACAGGCCTCTGCTTTTACTTTTATAAAAATTCCCTAATTCTTTCTGTGATGGATTCAGTACTACCTGCATACTCCCTACACCTTGGTAAAGATTTTAGAAATAATTTACCGTAATACTTGGTTAATACCCTTTTATCTGTTACCACCACTACCCCTTTATCGGTTTTCGACCTAATTAATCTACCAAAACCCTGTTTAAACTTTAATACAGCCTGGGGTACAGTAAAATCCATAAATGGATTTCCTCCATTTTTACTTATCTGTTCTTGCCTAGCTTCTATAATAGGTTCATCGGGAACACTGAAAGGTAGCTTTACTAAAATCACATTGCTCAATGCCTCTCCTTGCACATCCACACCTTCCCAAAAACTTGCGGTGGCAAATAATACAGAAGTTATATCCTTTTTAAAGCTCTGTAATAAGAGATGTCTTTGACTCTCCCCTTGCTTAAGGCAGTTAATTCCCTTGGCTTCCAATTGAGGCTTAAGTTTCTCATAGACATCACTTAACATCTTAAAGGATGTAAATAACACGAAAGCTCTTCCCCCAGTGGCCAGTATGGTATTAAGTAACACATTTGGCACTGATTCGTTAAATTCCCTTACCGTTGGTTCTGGGAGGTCTGTGGGCACACAAAAAAGCACTTGGTCTTTATAGTTGAAGGGTGACGGTAAAATTAACTCCTCTAATTTATCATTACAATAATTTAAACCAACCCTTTGTTTTATATAGTTAAAATTACCTGCAGTTGTCATGGTTGCAGAGGTTAAGGTCACACTTTCGTATTTTTGGTATATGGCTTCATTCAAAGCGGTGGATACATCTAAAGGTGCAGAAAAAGCGGTTATATACCTATTTCTCATGGTGCCAGATATCTCAAACCATTTAACATCTTCAGGTACATCTTTTAAAAAGACATAATCCATGGTCTCGATTACCCCTTCTATCCTGTTTATTAATGCGTTTAATTCAACAGTTTGGGGTATCAACAATTCAAAAGCCTTTGCTGGTAATTCCTCCAGAATTTTATGAAGGTCTTTTAAGCTATTGGAAAAATCGCTGAAATCCTTTATATAACCAAATGTCTTTTCCCTTATGGATTTAAACCCTTCTGACCCTATGACATCATTTGTAAGCCTCAACTTAGAGACCCCTTCATCCATGAATAAATAAATAATATCAAACAACTCATGGGTTTTTTGCACAATTTCTGCTATCTTAGGTATATGTTTTATTATAATATCATCGTTTATTTTTTGTTTTATAAGTGTTGTTATATGTTTATTTGATGAAACCTTGTGGTTTAAGTCCACTAAGAAACCCCGCTGTTTACTTCCTTTTGGATAGTATAATCGCCCCAATTGCTTAATGGGCAAATATTTATTTACTTTATAGCCAAAATATTGTGTGGCGGTATCCTCTATATTATGGGCCTCATCAAAAACCACACTATGGTATGCAGGTAAAACTCCTCCCTCTAAGCCCTTAGCCCGTAAGGATAAATCTGCAAAAAGCAAGTGATGATTTACCACTAAAATATCAGCGCTGGCGCTGTCTCTACGGGCTTTAAAGAAGAAACATTCCTTATAGTTGGAACAATTTAATTTTAGACATATGTCACCTTCACAACATACCTGCTCCCAGTTACTTTCCTTTGGTATAAAACTTAGGTCTGCTTTACTGCCTTCCTTTGTTTTTTGTCCCCATAATTTAATTGCCTTTAGTTCTTGAAAATCCTCATCTATCTCCTCTAGTAGATCATCTGTGTCTAAGTTGTTTAATTTTCTAAGGCATAAATAATTACCTCTTCCCTTTACCAAAACACCTTTAAATGTGTGGGGGAGAGCCCTTTGTAAAAAAGGTATATCCTTTTGGATGATTTGCTCTTGTAAGTTTATGGTGTTTGTGGATACCACAAGTCTTTTTTTATTACTAACTGCCCATAAAATCCCAGGCACTAGATATGCTAAGCTTTTACCTGTTCCTGTTCCCGCTTCCACAATGACATGTTTACTATTATTCATCCCATGGGCTATGGTTTTGGACATTGTCAATTGTTCTTCCCTATGTTCATAACTGGGAAGCATATTTGCTATTATACCATTTTCTCCAAGGATATCTGTGATTTGATCTTCTCTTATCTTTATATCTTCATAAGGTAATACAGGTTCAACCACTGTATAAAATCCCTCAACATTATTATCAATGATAATAAATCCTATCCCATCTTGCCCAAGCTTTGATGCAATGTTTATATCCGCATTGGAAGGTGTTAAATTGCCTGAAGGGTGATTATGAATTACCACATCCCCAGCATCGAGATCATACATAATTGCTGGGACACTTACTTTGTTGCCCCTAGCTAAAACTTCAACATCCATTATAGCTCCATTTTCATTGATCAAACCCCTAAAAAACACCTCATTGCCCTGTGCCTTTTTTATGGAGCTAAGTATTTTATTTTTAACATCATTGGTAAATGTTATATTCATGTTCATCCCTCTTTATATACTATCTTGTTATTCTATAATACCACTATAGTGTAATATAGTCATTACCCAAAAAACACAAAAAAACTGGGAAGTTAAAATCTAACCTACCAGTTGTTTTTAGGTGTTTTTATTTGTTAAAATAGTGAGCCATCTGCCTCTCTTTTAAAAGTTTCGATAAATTTTTGCGTAAAATCCTTTCTTCTATCGAAGGCATCCAATGAGATGGGATAGTTTATTAATGCTCTTAACATCTTTGTGATTTCTTCCCATTTGCCACCATCAAAGAATTTCAGTGATTCATCCACAGACTCTTCAAAGTTTGCATGATACATAAATGCAATCCAAATATCCATTGAACCCATATGATCAAGAATATCTGCATCCTGGGCTATTTTCCCTAATATGCCATTTATGTATTCATGGCCCCTTCTGTTATGTTGATAAACCACTTCGCTAACAGTATCCAGTTGGTTTGGTGTCAGAAATTCTTTAAGATACTCCCTTGTGATTAATGCCCCTGTTTCGTTATGGGGTTCGATACCCTTTCCTATATCATGAAACAAACAACCACAATATAGCAGATTTTTCTCTTCTGAAGTTTTATTATCTGCCACATTTTCGTATATATTAACTGCTATTTTAGCCACTCTTCTCCCATGGTAGTAAATAAATCCCTTTTCTCTACCTAATGTTTTCCTATCCTTCATTTTACTGTAGGCTAATTGCTCTATCTGAATCAGGTCCATTTTCAACATTCCCTTTGTTTATTATTTCATGGATTGTTTTACTTACGCTACCTAGTTTAAAAGGTTTTAAAATAGCACCTTTAAACCCATACTCATGATAGTTAGACATAACTTTATTTTTCTGATACCCACTGGTTACCAAAGCCTTAACATCTGGATCTAAACTCAAAAGCCTTTTTATTACAACCTGAGCTCCCATCCCCCCAGGAACAGTAAGATCTAAAATTACCAGGTCAATTCTGTCTTCTTCTTGCAATTGCTCTTCATAAATTTCAATAGCCTCTAAGCCATCTTCAGCCACAAATACTTGATAACCCAAATATTTAAGCATCTTTTGTAGGATATCCCTAATGGTTTCATTGTCATCCATTATTAGTATTTTCCCTTTACCAAAAGAAATATTGTCATTACAATTAAGTTCCTTTTCCTTTATTTGTGAACTACTAGCAGGGAGGTAAATAAAAAATGTGGTGCCAAAACCCATCTTGGATTCTGCAGTCAAATACCCGCCATGCTTATTAATTATAGAGTAGGCCATTGCCAAACCCAATCCATGTCCCTTTTGTTTAGTTGTAAAATAAGGGTCAAATATCTTTTCTAGGTACTTTCTTGGTATCCCTATACCAGAATCCTTTATGGATATACAAACGTATTCTCCCTTCGGGAGAACTTTACTACCACGGCTTTTAGTGAAGTTTTTTACAGACACTTTTATCTCTCCACCGTTTTCCATGGCATGGGTGGCATTTATGACTATATTATTTAATACTTGTCCTATTTGCCCCTCATTTACACTGACTGGCGAAATATTGTCATCAAATTCATACCTACAAACCACATTAGATCCACTTAAGGAGAATTCCACCGTATCCCTAACAAGTTCTTCTATGCATACAGTTTCTGTAACGGGGGTCCCTTTTTTTGAGAATGTCAAAAGCTGCTCTGTCAACTGTTTTGCCCTGCTACATGCATCATCCAGTTCATCTATAATATTTTCAACCCTATCAAGATTTCCTTGGGAGATGTTTAACTTTGCCAAAAAGCAATTACCCTTTATTATGGTCAATATATTGTTAAAGTCATGGGCTATTCCACCAGATAGTAATGCTACTAGATCAGCCTTTTTTTCTTGTATAAGTACATCATTCATAATTTTTTTGTTGGTTATGTCTGATCCCACACCAACTATGCCTATGATTTCTCCTTTTTTATCCCTTATGGGACATAGGGAAGTTTGATAAAACTTTTTTTCTTCTTCCCCTTGGATACCCCACTCATAAACAGTGGTTTTACCCTTTATGGCCTTTTTAAATGCCCTTTGTTGTAATCGTCCAACATCTTTTCCAAAGATTTCACTGTGGGTCTTGCCAATGAAATCCCTTTCACTTAAACCAATACTTTGTACACCTTTTCCATATATGCTCCGATATCTTTGGTCTAAGTCAAGTTCAAAAAAGAAATCCTCAATGGAGTTAGCTATGGTTTCAAACCTTTCCTCTAGCTGTAATAAGGCATGCTCGAACATTCTCTTTTGGATGTCAACTGTTTCTAATTTAGCAATTTTCTCCTTTAGTAGTCTGTTTTCCTCTATCAGCTCCTTAATACCTTTTTGTGTCATGATATTGCTCCTCTCATGGGACATCTTTCACCCTATTTCACATATTCGCCTTTTACCTAATATTTTCCTTTATTTTAAGTTCATAATTTTTAAATTTTTATTAAGAAAAAAAGAAGGGATAACCCTTCTTTTAAAAAGCAACTTTTTCTTCTAGAATTTTCACCAGTTGATCAATGGGAACCCTGCTTTGTTCCATTGTATCTCTATCCCTTATGGTCACACAATTATCTTCAAGGGAATCAAAATCAAAGGTGATACAATAGGGTGTCCCTATTTCATCCTGACGACGGTAGCGCTTTCCTATACTGCCTGAGTCATCAAAATCCACCATGAATTTATCCGTTAGCTGTTGGTATACCCCTTGGGCATCTTCACTTAATTTCTTAGATAAAGGTAGTACAGCAGCCTTAAAGGGTGCTAAAAATGGATGAAGTTTTAGAACCACTCTGCTGTCATCATCTAATTTTTCTTCTTTATATCCATTGATTAAAAAAGCCAAGGCAAGTCTACCAACACCCACTGAAGGTTCTATTACATAGGGAAGGTACTTTTCATTGGTTATGGGGTCTTGGTATGTTAAATCTTTGCCAGAGTGTTCTTGGTGTTGCTTTAAGTCAAAGTCAGTTCTATCAGCTATACCCCAAAGCTCACCCCAACCAAAGGGAAATTTAAACTCTATGTCTGTGGTGGCATTACTGTAATGGGATAATTCATCTTTATCATGATCCCTTAGTTTTATATTATCAGGCTCCAAACCAAGGGTAAGTAACCAATTATGGCAAAAATCTTTCCAATAACTGAACCATTCCAGATCTTCCCCAGGCTTGCAGAAAAATTCCAGTTCCATCTGTTCAAATTCCCTTGTTCTAAAAATAAAATTTCCTGGGGTTATTTCATTTCTAAAGCTTTTTCCCACCTGGGCGATACCAAAGGGAACCTTACACCTACAGCTACGGGCTATGTTTTTAAAATTTATAAATATCCCCTGAGCTGTTTCTGGTCTTAAATAAATCTCTGATTTTGAGTCCTCTGTAACCCCCTGAAATGTTTTGAACATTAAATTAAATTGCCTTATATCAGTGTAGTTGAGCTTTTTACAGTCTGGACAGGTTATTTTATGCTCATCAATAAAGGATTTTAATTGCTCATTTGACCAACCATCAATTCCTGCCACTGTCTCACCTTTATTATGATAATAGTCTTCAATTAGCTTGTCAGCTCTAAACCTACTTTTACACTCCTTACAGTCAATTAAAGGGTCACTAAATCCTCCCACATGACCAGAGGCAACCCAAACTTGGGGATTCATTAGTAAAGCTGAGTCCATTCCAACATTGTTAGGATTTTGTTGAACAAACTTTTTCCACCATGCTTTTTTAATGTTGTTTACAAACTCTATCCCTAAGGGTCCATAATCCCATGTATTGGCTAATCCACCATAAATTTCTGACCCTGGGAAAATAAATCCCCTTGATTTACATAAAGAAACTATCTTGTCCATGGTGACCTGTGACTTATCCGTTTCTTGCATTAAACATTCCTCCTCTAATTTTAGATAAAATAAAAAACCCTTCATCCCAGCAAGGGACGAAAGGTTAACTTCCGCGGTTCCACCCTTATTGATGGGTCTTTTTTACCCATCCTCTTTCAAAGCTTCCATTTAAGAGCGCCTTCATCAAAATAAGTATATCGAGCTTACACCGTTTCTCGACTCGCTTTGATACAAACTTTTTGATTACTTTTCTCTATCATTATGGAAAAATATATAATATTAATCTATATAATATTTTTTAAAAAGTCAAGATTAATAGTTATATTTCCCCAAAAAAATCTTTATAAACCAATTAAATTTAAATTTGTTGTGTGTTGCAAAAGATCAACAATATGATTGTGACAAGTAAATAATATAACCTGTTGTTTTTCTGATATCTCAGTTATTAAATTCAATGTTTCCTTGAGCCTATTTTCGTCAAAATTAACAAAGGTATCATCAAAAATAATTGGAAGAGCTCCATTTTGAATTGAGTACCCATGGATCAATCCTAGCCTTACACATAAATATAATTGTTCCTGGGTTCCACGACTTAGTAGTTCAGGGTTAATATAATTTCCCCTATGATCTATTACAAGTATTTCTTTTTCTTCTGATTTTATTATAATTTTTTTATATTTACCATGGGTAATTTTATTAAAATATTCTTCTGCCTTCATAAATACCTTGGGCTGAGAATTTTGTTCATAATCCTTTATGGCTAAATCTAAGATGCTTAGAGCTACTTTATAAATATGCCATTTTTCAGCATCTGAGTTTATTTTTTCTCTTAAAGCTTGTTCTTTAATCAATAATTCCTCTAGCCCTTCCCTTTGTTCAATGATTTCTATTTCCTTTAAAAACATCCCCTTTTTCTCAATACATTGGTTGTAATTTATCTCTATTTCTTTATTAATTTGCCTTAGAGCATTTGCCTTTGCCATTACCTCTTCTTCACTGAGCTGTAATAATGTGTGGGAATCTTTATCTAAGCCCTCAGCCAAAATTGCTTGCATTTTTTCACCTAAATTTTTTATCTCAATTTTTAAATTAGTTTTATACTTAAACTGATTGTGGTACTCCCTGTATAAATCAATGGTTTTAGCTTTACCCCTGTTAAGTATTTCGTCTATCTCTTTTTGGTATCCAATAAATTTTTCTAAATTGCTATTTGTTTCTTTTTTCATAATTGAAAAATCCCTTTGCATTATCTCTAACTGATTGTTTTTTTCTTTTTCTTTTTTTACCCTCTCTTCCAATAAAATAAGCTGTGTTAAAATTACATTGATTTCTACTGTGTCAGTACCCAATGCAAGTTTATGAAATAATTCTCTGGATCTATCACAAAATATCTCTTTCTTTTTTTGGTTTTCACTTTCCCGAGAGTTAATCAACCCTACCTCTTTTTGCTTTTCTTGTAATTCTTGGGCATATTTTATAATGTCCATTGCTGTTTCCAATGAAAGTCCTTTTTTTATACCCAAATTACTTAAAGTCATATCTGTTTCAAATTTCAACTCCTCTAAATATCTTGTAATATCTTTATGTTTTTGTTCCTTTATTGAAATACTGTTCTCTAATTTGCCTAAGTTTACTTGTATATGCTTTAATTGTCCCACTATATCTTCATAATCCCGTATTTGTCTATCAACAAGAGTATAAACGGTGGAATCAAGCTTTTTAATACCCATTTCATTAAATCTAGCCTTTACATTCATACTTTTAAGTGTTAGCTCTTTCTTTTCTTTTATATACATAAGTATGGGCAAACATATTCCCATTGTGGCCACCCCCAGTATGGCCACAGGTGGAAACCCAAAAAAACCCAACAGCATCAGTGTTAAGAAGTACAGGGTAATGCTTATTACAAAACCCAAGGGCTTTACCTTACCCCTCTGAGATTTCAGCCTATATAGAAGCACTAAATCCCTTTCAAGTTCATCAAAGGTTTTTCCGCCACTTGTTCTTTCCATTTCTTTTAGCCAGAATTTCCTCTCATCCTCCAGCTGAACTAAATCTCTTCTTAATAATTGCTCTTCCTTTTCCTTTTCTAAGTATAACTTTCTCTTTTCCTTTAAAGAATCCAATTCTTCGTAAGATATTTTAAATTCCTTTATTTTACTCAAATCCAAGGTATCTCCGATACTTCTCACTAGACTATTAATTCTGTCCATTAATTGTAATTTATTGATGTTTTGGTCCAGTTGCAATTTTTCAATTTCTAGTAGGATATTCCCCTCTTTTATAAGGAAAGCTATTTGTTGTTCATTCCCCAAATAATTTTCATCCACTACAATGCCATCCATTTGTGCAGCTAAAGTATCCATATCCCTTTGCTTTTCTTGAAGATACTCTTCCATTGACATTAGCTTGTCCATATAAAGTAATAGCTTGCTAAAATCCTCTTCTGAATGTTGGCCCAAAAGGTTAATTTTGTCTAATTCATTTTGTTTATGGACTATATTTTTATATATTGGTAAAGCCTTTATAATACTCTGATATTTTTTCTCTTCCACTTGACCCTTTATTTTCTCATTCATCAATAATTCGATTTCCTTGTTTAATGTTTCAACCTTCTCATGTAAAATTTTATACCTCTTTTTTTGT
>CAYYRM010000059.1:0-12620 GCA_964474005.1 uncultured Eubacteriales bacterium | reverse complement strand
ATTGTTCCTACGTTAACGTGTGGCTTATTACGTTCAAATTTACTCTTAGCCATTTTGTAATATCCTCCTTAATGTTGTGTTTTATTTTGATTGGGAATAACCCAAATTTCAAACTGTTACTTGCCTTTTTCCATGATTTCTTCAGCAATACTCTTTGGTACCGCTTCATAGTGGGCGAATTCCATGGCGTAAACCCCTCTACCTTGGGTTTTAGAACGAAGGTCAGTTGCGTATCCAAACATTCCTGAAAGTGGTACAAATGCTCTTACCACTTGGGCACCTGCCCTTGATTCCATTCCATCGATTCTACCTCTTCTTGAGTTTACATCACCCATTACATCACCCATATATTCTTCAGGTACTGTAATTTCAACTTTCATGATTGGCTCTAAGATTACAGGGCTTGCTTTTTTCATAGCTTCTTTAAAAGCCATGGAACCAGCTATTTTAAATGCCATCTCAGAAGAGTCCACATCATGGTATGATCCATCAAATAAGGTGATTTTAAAGTCAAGAACTGGGTAACCTGCTAGAACACCATTTTTGGATGCTTCTTGGATACCTTGGTCAACAGGGTTGATGAATTCTTTTGGAATTGCACCACCAACAACTTTGTTTTCAAATAAGTATCCTTCTCCAGGCTGTCTTGGCTCGATTTCAATCCATACGTGACCGTATTGACCTCTACCACCAGACTGACGTACGAATTTACCTTCTGCTTTAACAGCTTTTGTAACGGTTTCTTTGTAAGCAACCTGTGGATTACCTACTTTAGCCTTTACCTTAAACTCCCTTAGCATACGGTCTACGATTATGTCAAGGTGAAGTTCACCCATACCAGCAATTAGTACTTGACCTGTTTCTTCATTGGTCTTAGTTCTAAAGGTTGGATCCTCTTCAGCTAGTTTTTGTAAAGCAATACCCATTTTTTCTTGGTCTGCTTTAGTTTCTGGCTCAATGGCAACCTCGATAACTGGCTCTGGGAAAACCATGGATTCCAAGATAACTGCCTTGTTCTCATCACATAGGGTATCTCCTGTGGTAGTATCTTTAAGACCTACGGCAGCAGCTATATCCCCTGTGTAAACTTCAGTAATTTCTTCCCTATGGTTAGCATGCATTTGAAGTAAACGTCCAATTCTTTCTTTTTTACCCTTTGTTGAGTTTAAAACATAAGAACCAGATTTCATTACTCCAGAGTACACTCTGAAGAATGCAAGCTTACCCACATATGGGTCTGACATAATTTTGAATGCCAATGCTGAAAAAGGCTCTGAATCACTGGCTATTCTCACTGTTTCTTCTTCAGTGTCAACATCCACACCTTTAATAGGTGGAATGTCTAGGGGTGATGGCATGTAGTCAACCACAGCATCTAGTAGTACTGGTACCCCTTTGTTTTTGTAGGAAGACCCACAAAGTACTGGGACGATTGTTGTATCACAAACTCCCTTTCTTAATGCGCCTTTAATTTCTTCAATGGTAAGCTCTTCACCATCTAGGTATTTCATCATTAGTTCTTCATCGGTTTCAGCCACGGCTTCAACCATCTTTTCCCTGTACTCTTCGGCTAGGTCTTGTAGGTCCGCTGGAATGTCAGTATATTCAACCTGTGTACCTAAATCATCCTTATAGATGATTGCTTGCATGGCAATTAGGTCTACCATTCCTTTAAATGTGTCTTCGGCTCCGATAGGGATTTGGATAGGTACAGCGTTGGCTTTAAGTCTATCCTTCATCATTCCTACGGTTCTAAAGAAATCTGCTCCAGTAATATCCATTTTATTTACATAAGCCATTCTGGGAACATGATACTTATCTGCTTGTCTCCAAACAGTCTCTGATTGTGGTTCAACACCACCCTTAGCACAAAAAACACCTACAGCACCGTCAAGTACACGGAGGGATCTCTCAACTTCCACTGTGAAGTCCACGTGTCCTGGTGTATCTATGATGTTTATCCTATGATTTTTCCACTGTGCAGTTGTTGCAGCAGAGGTAATGGTAATACCACGTTCTTGCTCTTGAACCATCCAGTCCATGGTAGCAGCGCCATCGTGAACCTCTCCCAATTTATGAACTTTACCAGTATAAAAAAGGATACGTTCAGTTGTAGTGGTTTTACCGGCATCGATGTGAGCCATGATACCTATATTTCTTGTCTTTTCCAATGTAAATTGTCTGGGCATTATTATCCCCCCTTCTAGTGCTATTTTTTCTTATATCTTAATTAATATTACAAAAATCGTAAATCCTACCAACGGTAGTGAGCAAATGCTTTATTTGCTTCTGCCATTTTATGAGTATCTTCTTTCTTTTTAACGGATGCACCTAGGTTGTTTGCAGCATCTAAAATCTCAGCGGCCAGGCGCTCTTCCATGGTTTTTTCGCCACGTTTTCTTGAGTAATCCACTAACCAACGGATACCCAATGTACGACGACGATCTGCCCTTACTTCAACTGGTACTTGGTAGTTAGAACCACCAACTCTACGAGATTTTACTTCTAAAACTGGCATTATGTTTTTCATTGCCTCTTCTAAAACTTCAACGGGTTGTTTACCAGTTTTTTCTTTTATTCTATCTAATGCACCATACATGATCCCTTGAGCAACACCCTTTTTACCATCTAACATAATTTTGTTGATGATACGGGATACCAACTCATTACCATATACTGGATCAGGCAGAATGTCTCTTTTAGGAACTGGACCTTTTCTTGGCATTTATTTCCCTCCTTCTTTTCATGCTACTATTTTAAGTTTACTATTTTTTCTTAGGTCTTTTAGCACCGTATTTAGAACGAGCTTGGTTACGGTTTTGAACCCCTGCAGTATCTAAAGCACCACGTACTATATGGTAACGAACACCGGGTAAGTCTTTTACTCTACCACCCCTTACAAGTACAACGGAGTGCTCTTGTAGGTTGTGACCAATACCTGGAATGTACGCGTTAATTTCAGTACCATTGGTTAAACGAACCCTAGCTACCTTTCTAAGTGCGGAGTTAGGTTTTTTAGGAGTCATTGTTGAAACCCTAGTACATACTCCTCTTTTTTGCGGTGAGTTTTCCAACGCTGGAGCTGTAGATTTCTTAACTACTTTTTGTCTACCTTTGCGGACTAACTGGTTAATTGTTGGCATCTACGACACCTCCTTCCCATGGGTCATCATTTAATACTTAAAATAATACACAAAAAATAAACTATGGTTGCCCTGGCTTAACGCCAGGGCATTGTTTATTCTTCTAATATAGCTGCGGCTGCAGCCCCAACTTGTATGCCACAACTCTTTCCCAACTCTGTCATTGTATCCACTAATTCATAGGGCACTTTCATCTGTTGGCAAAGGGTTAATAGTGGGTTAAATATGTGCTGTTCTGCGTCTTTTGCTAAGAATACAAGTTTGGCTTCACCTTTTTCCACTGCCTTTTTAGTCTGCTTTATACCAACTGTTTTGTTATGAGCAGTGGTTAATTGTTGCATCGCCATACTTCCAACCTCCATATTAGGCAGTAACACACACTAAAATATTTTATCACTATGTTTAAAGACTGTCAATTACTTCTTTGTCAGGGGTCACTACCTCAATACTAGTATATTTTGACATACCTGAACCTGCAGGTATAAGCTTACCAATAATAACGTTCTCTTTTAGACCAAGCAGTGGGTCTATCTTACCTTTAATGGATGCTTCCGTCAGTACCCTAGTGGTCTCTTGGAAGGATGCCGCAGATAAGAATGAGTCAGTTGCTAATGAAGCTTTTGTTATACCTAGTAGCATAGGTTTAGCGTCAGCAGGCTCTAGCCCTTCGGCTATCATCTTCTCGTTTTCCTCATTGTACTCGAAAATATCTGCATAGCTACCTGGTAATAAGTTAGTGTCACCAGCTTCTTCTATTTTTACTTTCCTTAACATCTGCTTAACAATAACTTCAATGTGTTTATCTGCAATTTCAACACCTTGTAAGCGATAAACTTTTTGTACCTCTTGGGTTAAGTACTCTTGGACTCCAGTGGTACCTTTAATTTTCAACAGATCATGGGGATTTATGGAACCTTCGGTTAAAGCATCCCCTGGCTCAACTTTGTAGTTATTTCTAACCTTAAGTCTTGCACCGTAAGGGATTGTATAGAATTGGCTTTCACCACTTTGGGTTTTTACTTCAACCTCACGTTTGTTTTTACTGTCGTGAACAGTAACTACGCCGGTTTCCTCCACCACTATTGCTTGACCTTTAGGCTTTCTGGCTTCAAATAGCTCTTCAATCCTTGGTAGACCTTGGGTTATGTCATCTCCCGCAACACCACCTGTGTGGAATGTACGCATTGTCAGCTGTGTACCTGGTTCACCGATGGATTGTGCTGCAATTATACCCACTGCTTCACCCACACTTACTTGACCACCAGTTGCAAGGTCCCTGCCGTAACATTTCACACAAACACCATATCTTGTTTTACATGTTAATACAGAACGGATCCTTAGGTTGTCGAAGGTGGCAGTTATTGTTTCCCCTGCCCTTACCCTTTCACCAGAAGTTACATAAACAATAACACCCTTTGGCCTTGGGAAGGTATGAACCTGACCACTGTCCCCTGTAACTGCTATTGTACTTTCAGTTATTTCTACGGTACCACTTTCTGGTGATTTAACTAAGCCATGGGAAGTAATCTTTTTGGCCATTATTTCATCTATTTGTTCTCCAGCATGGATGAGCACTTCTCCATCAGGTGTTGCTATATCCAGTGAAGTATGTCTACCAATTAGGCGCTCTTCCAATGTTTCAATAGAATCTGAGCCATCCTTTATCTCTGATACACTTATACCATCGGTTGTACCACAGTCCTCTTCCCTTACTATTACATCTTGGGAAACATCCACAAGCCTACGGGTTAAGTATCCAGAATCCGCTGTCTTAAGGGCAGTATCCGCCAAACCTTTACGGGCACCATGGGTAGAAATAAAGTACTCAAGTACTGTTAAACCCTCTCTAAAGTTAGCTTTAATTGGCAGCTCGATGATATGTCCAGTGGGGTCTGCCATTAGACCCCTCATCCCAGCTAACTGAGTTATCTGAGATACGTTACCCCTAGCACCAGAACCTGCCATCATATTTATGGGGTTTAGTTTATCCATGTTTTTCATTAAGGCTTTTGTGATATCGTCCTTAGCTTTACTCCAGATTTCTATAACTCTGTTGTATCTTTCCTCATCACTTACAAATCCTCTTCTAAAGCTTTTTTCAATTTTATCTACTTCACCTTCAGCCCATGTCATAATGTCTTTTTTCTCTGGTGGAACCATGATGTCTGATACAGCTATGGTTATACCTGCACGGGTTGAGTATGTGAAACCTAATTTTTTGATTCTATCTAGGATCTCAGCGGTTTGGGTTGTTCCGTATCTACGGAAACACTCTCCTATTAGTACCCCTAAGAAGCCTTTTTTAGCACCTTCCACATCTTCTTTGTTAACTATTTTTTCGGTGATATTTACACCTTTTTCGGTGATCACATCATCATGACCAACGGTTTCATCGATGGTAGGTCTATTTACAAAGGGGAAATCCTCAGGAAGAATTTCATTAAATATTATTCTACCCGGGGTTGTCAGTATAAAGCCTTCCCTAACTGATTCATCACCGTTTCTAGCTATCACAATTTTATTTCCTAAAGCCTTAGCTTTAATGGCGATTTTGGCATGAAGGTCCACAACTTTATTCTGATAAGCCATAATAACCTCATCCACAGTTCCAAAGTACTTACCTTCACCCTTTGCCCCAGTTCTGTCTATGGTCAAGTAATAACTACCTAAAATCATATCCTGAGTTGGGGTTGTAACAGGTTTACCATCCTTTGGATTTAGGATGTTATGGGCAGCTAACATTAATAGCCTTGCCTCAGCTTGGGCTTCAGAAGATAGTGGCACGTGAACAGCCATTTGGTCACCGTCGAAGTCAGCGTTATATGCTGTACAAACCAGTGGGTGAATTTTAATAGCTCTACCTTCTACCAGTACAGGTTCAAAGGCTTGAATACCCAGTCTATGCAAAGTAGGGGCACGGTTTAGTAGTACAGGATGTTCACGGATTACGTGTTCAAGCACGTCCCACACTTGTGGATCAGCCTTTTCTACCATTTTCTTCGCTGTTTTAATGTTTTGAACAACACCATCTTTAAAAAGTTTTCTCATAACAAAAGGTTTAAATAGCTCTAAAGCCATTTCCTTTGGCAGACCACATTGGGAAATCTTAAGTTCTGGTCCTACAACAATAACAGAACGACCAGAGTAGTCAACCCTTTTACCTAGAAGGTTTTGACGGAAACGTCCCTGCTTACCCTTTAACATATCACTTAAGGATTTTAATGGTCTATTTCCTGGGCCAGTTACAGGTCTGCCCCTTCTACCATTGTCAATCAATGCGTCAACAGCTTCTTGAAGCATCCTTTTTTCATTTCTTACAATGATGTCTGGTGCCCCTAAATCCAACAACCTCTTAAGCCTATTGTTACGGTTAATAACCCTACGGTAGAGGTCATTGAGGTCTGCTGTTGCAAATCTACCACCATCTAGTTGAACCATTGGTCTCAGGTCCGGTGGTAATACTGGAATTGTGTCTAAAATCATCCAAGAAGGCTTATTGGTGGAGGCTTTAAATGCTTCTACAACCTCTAGCCTTCGAATGGCGCGTACCCTTCTTTGGCCAGTGGCATTTTTTAATTCTCCCCTTAGTTCCTTTGCCATGTTGTCTAGTTTGATTTCATCCAGTAGCTTTTTAATGGCTTCGGCACCCATTTCAGCTTTAAAACCTTTACCTTCTTTAAATAGGTGAGCATATTTATCATAGTTCTCCCTGTACTCACTTTCTGTAAGAAGCTGTTTTTTAGCTAAGGATGTTTCACCTGGGTCTATTACTATATAAGAGGCGAAATACAAAACCTTCTCCAATGCCCTAGGGGACATGTCCAGTAGTAGTCCCATTCTACTTGGTATCCCTTTAAAGTACCAAATATGGGATACAGGGGCAGCTAGTTCGATATGCCCCATTCTCTCCCTACGAACCTTGGCTCTGGTTACTTCTACACCACAGCGATCACAAACTACTCCTTTGTATCTGATACGCTTATATTTACCACAGTGACATTCCCAATCCTTTTGGGGTCCAAATATTTTTTCACAGAACAGACCTTCCCTCTCTGGTTTTAAGGTTCTGTAGTTTATGGTTTCAGGTTTTTTAACCTCTCCCCTGGACCACGCTCTGATCTGTTCAGGTGAAGCTAAGCCAATTTTTAAAGAATCAAAATTGTTAACGTCTAACAAGGGCTTCTTCCCCCTTTACAGTTTTTTTAAAGGTCATCATCTTCATCGGATGTAAAATCAGGCTCCCTAAATTTAGGTTTCTTAGCCTTTTTACCCTTAGGTACAAAGTCATCATAGTCATCGTCAAAGTCATCATAATCATCAAAGTCATCATCTTCATCGGTTACCAGTGGATCATCGCTATCTATGATGTCAATTTCTATATCTTCATCTAAATCTTCGTCATCATCCAAGTCTTCATCTAACTCGTCAGTATCCTCATCTAGCTCTTCTTCATCCAACGGCTCAGACACGGTGGTTATAGGCTTCTTAATGGGTTCTTCTTCTGTCCCTTCAAGATTAACCTCTAATTCCCTAGGCTCATCATCATCTTCACTTTCACGAATTTCTATCTCATCTTCATTTTCAGTTAGAATTTTGACATCCATACCTAAACTTTGAAGCTCTTTTATTAGAACCTTGAAGGATTCAGGAACCCCCGGTTCTGGTATGTTTTCACCTTTTACAATGGCTTCATATGTTTTAACACGTCCCACCACATCATCGGATTTCACAGTTAAGATTTCCTGTAATGTATGGGATGCACCATATGCCTCCAATGCCCAAACCTCCATCTCACCAAATCTTTGACCACCAAATTGTGCCTTACCACCTAGTGGTTGCTGAGTTACCAGTGAGTATGGACCTGTGGAGCGGGCGTGGATTTTGTCGTCAACCAAGTGAGCAAGTTTTAACATGTAAACAAAACCAACTGTTACTTCGTTATCAAATCTCTCACCTGTCCTGCCATCGTACAATACTGCCTTACCGTTTTCAGGAAGGTCAGCTTCTCTTAGCATGTCGAAAACTTCGTTTTCCCTGGCACCATCAAATACTGGTGTGGCCATATGGAATCCTAATGTATGTGCCGCCCAGCCTAAGTGGGTTTCTAGCACCTGTCCGATGTTCATCCTAGATGGAACACCCAATGGATTTAAAACCACTTGTACCGGTGTACCATCTGCTAAGAATGGCATATCCTCTTCAGGCAAAATTCTGGCGATAACACCTTTGTTACCATGTCGACCTGCCATTTTATCCCCTTCGGATATTTTTCTCTTTTGGGCTATATATACCCTTACAAGCTGATTTACACCTGGTGGCAACTCATCTCCGTCTTCACGGGTGAATACTTTAACATCAACAATACGTCCAGCTTCTCCATGGGGAACCCTTAGGGATGTATCCCTTACTTCCCTGGCTTTTTCACCGAAGATAGCCCTTAGTAATCTCTCTTCTGCCGTCAGTTCCGTTTCACCTTTTGGTGTTACTTTACCTACTAAAATATCACCTGGGCGAACTTCAGCACCAATTCTGATTATACCTCTTTCATCTAAATCCCTTAGTGCATCTTCACCTACGTTAGGTATCTCCCTGGTTATCTCTTCAGGTCCAAGTTTTGTGTCCCTGGATTCCGCCTCATATTCCTCGATATGAATTGATGTGAATACATCCTCTTTTACCAATTTTTCACTTAGTAAGATGGCATCTTCATAGTTATATCCTTCCCAGGTCATGAAAGCAACTAATACGTTTTTACCCAATGCCAATTCTCCTTGGTCAGTTGATGGTCCATCAGCTAAGATATCCCCTTCTTGTACCTTTTCACCTTGGGTAATTATTGGCCTTTGGTTTATACACATACCTTGATTTGAGCGTTGGAACTTTGTCAAGATATATATATCTCTTCCGTTATATGTGTTTTTAGGGAATACTTCTTTACTGATACCATTTATAATTCTATCTTGATTATCTCCAGGGTTATCCCTTTTGATTGTAATTTCAGTGGCTGTTACTTTTTCAATTGTTCCAGAAGCCATGGCTACAACCACAACCCCAGAATCCTTAGCGGCCCTATATTCCATACCAGTACCAACTAAAGGTGCAGCCGTTGTAAGAAGAGGAACAGCCTGACGTTGCATGTTGGCACCCATAAGTGCACGGTTTGCATCATCATTTTCCAAAAATGGAATTAGCCCTGTGGCCACACTGAAAATTTGCTTAGGAGATACATCCATAAAATCTACTTGATTAGGTGTCCTGGCTAAAATTTCATGTCTGTATCTACAGGTAACCCTTTCTGATGTAAAATATCCATTCTCATCCAATGGGGCATTTGCCTGTGCCACAACATATTGATCCTCGTCATCAGCTGTTAAGTAGACGATTTCTTCTAGCACTTTACCTTCTGCTTTACTAACTTTTCTGTATGGTGTTTCCATAAAACCATATTCATTTACTCTGGCAAAGGTACTCAGTGAACCTATAAGACCGATGTTTGGTCCCTCAGGGGTTTCAATGGGACACATACGTCCATAATGGGAGTGGTGAACGTCGCGGACTTCAAAGCCAGCTCTATCCCTACTTAAACCACCAGGTCCCAATGCACTTAACCTTCTTTTATGGGTCAATTCTGCTAAGGGATTATGTTGGTCCATAAATTGAGACAACTGACTGCTACCAAAAAATTCTTTAATGGCAGCTATGACAGGTCTTATGTTTATAAGGGCTTGGGGAGTGATAGAGTCAATGTCTTGGATTGTCATTCTTTCCCTTACAACCCTCTCCATACGTGAAAGCCCTATTCTAAATTGGTTTTGTAGTAGTTCTCCTACACACCTTAATCTACGATTACCTAAATGGTCTATATCGTCTGTGTAGCCTAATCCATCCATTAGATTCAATAAGTATCCCACAGATGCGATAATGTCCTCCCTTGTAACATGTAACATGTTCTTAGGTTGGTGACCATTGCTAATTACAGGCACAACTTTTCCTTCGGTGTTAAATACTTTAATTACTGCAGGCACACCTTCAGTGGCCAAGATTTTATCTAAAATCTCTTCCTCTAAAACTTGACCCGCATCTGCTATGATTTCTCCATCTTCTGTAACTATGGATTCTGCTAGTTTTTTATTTAATAATCTCCACTTTGCTGTAAGCTTTTTGTTTAGTTTGTATCTGCCCACAGGAGCTAAGTCATAACGACGGGCGTCAAAAAACAGGGACTCAAGCAATGACCTAGCATTTTCTAGGTTGGCTGGCTCCCCAGGTCTTAGCCTCTTATATACCTCTAAGACCCCTGATTCAAATGAGTCGGTGTGGTCTTTTTCTAAGGTATTCTTGATTCTGAAATCCTCTCCAAAGATTTCTTGTATTTCTTGATCTGATCCGTATCCTAAAGCCCTTAATAAAACAGTGGCTGGAAGTTTTCTAGTCCTATCAACTCGAACATGCAAAATATCGTTACTGTCAGTTTCAAATTCTAGCCAAGCTCCACGATTTGGAATGATGGTACCAAAGAATAAATCCTTACCAGATGTATCTTTTTGGGTATTGTAATAAACACCAGGAGATCTAACCAACTGGCTAACAATAACCCTTTCTGCACCATTCACAATAAAGGTTCCGTTGGCGGTCATTAGAGGGAAATCCCCCATAAATACATCTTGTTCTTTTACTTCTCCTGTTTCTTGATTGATTAACCTCACTTGCACCCTCAGTGGAGCAGAGTATGTAGTGTCCCTTTCCTTGCACTCATCCACAGAATACTTTGGGCTTCCTAAGTTGTAGCCAATAAACTCTAAAATTAAGTTTCCAGTAAAGTCCTTAATTGGAGAAATGTCTTTAAACATCTCATTTAAGCCTACTTCCAAAAACCAGTCATAAGAGCTTTTTTGGATTTCAATTAGGTCGGGAAAATCAATGACTTCATTAATTCGAGAAAAGGATTGCCTTGTCCTTCTTCCAACCTTAACGGGTTTTACCATGTGCCACTTCACCCCTTATAAAATGTTGTAAACAACCATAAATTTCATTTTATCCTTCATTTGGTGTAATATTCCCACTTGGATTTTTTTTTATACTTTTAAATTGCTAATTTAGGGAAACCACACACATTAGCAATTTACAATACTATCATAAAGTTAACAGAAAGTCAAGTTTTAATAAAATGAATAAAAGCGCCCTTTAAAGCAGGGCGCTTTATTTCTAAAATTACTACTTGATTTCTGCAGTACCGCCAGCTTCAGCAATTTTAGCTTTGATGTTCTCAGCGTCTTCTTTAGAAATTTTCTCTTTAAGTGGCTTTGGAGCACCATCAACAAGGTCTTTAGCTTCTTTTAAGCCTAGGCCAGTTAATTCACGTACAACTTTGATAACTTGTACTTTTTTGTCTCCACCTGAAGTTAAAATTACATCAAATTCAGTTTGCTCTTCAACTGCAGCAGCACCAGCACCAGCAACAGGAGCAGCAGCCATAGCTACAGGAGCAGCAGCTGATACACCGAACTCTTCTTCACAAGCTTTTACTAACTCTGATAATTCTAATACTGTTAAACCTTTAATAGTCTCTAAAATTTCTTGAACTTTTGACATTATATTGCACCTCCGAAATTTATCTTACATTTAAGTAAGTGTTTTTTGTTTTATTTGTAATAGAGTGTAGGTTTACCTAAGACTCTAAAATTTAAGCTTCTTCCCTTTGCTTTCTAACAGCTTCAAGAACATATGCTAGGTTTCTTAAATTACCCTGCATAACATTGACGAATCCAGTAATTGGAGCTTGGATACCTGCCAAAGCTTGGGCGATAAGAACCTCTCTTGATGGAAGTTCAGCTAAAGCTTTAACTCCGTCAAAATCGATAACTTTTCCTTCAACAATACCTGCTTTTATTTCTAATTCTTTATTGTCCTTAGCAAAATCACTTAGGATTTTTGCTGGAGCAACTGGATCTGCGTAGCTAAATGCCACAGCAGTTGGTCCTTGTAGATGTTGATCTAAACCTTGTAGTTCTGTGTCTTGAATAGCTAGCTTAGCCAAAGTATTTTTGATTACTTTGTATTCTACTCCAGCTTCTCTTAGTTTAGCTCTAAGTTTTGTTACCCTTGCAACATCAAGACCCCTGTAGTCAGTTATAACTGCACCTTGTACTGAACCGAATTTTTCTTTAAGCTCAGCAACAACGAGAGCTTTTTCTTCACGTGCCCCCATATTGCCACCTCCTTCTTAAGTGGGGTTTATAACAAAAGTGCCCTTTCCGAGATGGAAAGGGCACACGTATAAACACGTATTATACCTTTCAACCTCGGTAGGAAATTAAGCCACACGGGCACCTACTGTCTTAAGTTGAATCATATTTAATTTCAACAGTGATAATTATATATGATTCAAAATCAGTTGTCAACTAAGACTAACTAATTTCTGTTTTCCAATTTATTCTTTGTTAAGGTTTGCAGTTCTTTTAGTGCTGATTTTTACTC
>CAYYRM010000058.1:0-12705 GCA_964474005.1 uncultured Eubacteriales bacterium | reverse complement strand
CATGGGCTTAGTGGCTACGGAATATGGTAATCAAGGGTACCCCATGCTGGTATTTGGGTTTCCCATTCAAGGGGGAGATTTTCATCTTAGGCCTGCTTTCCCCATAATGTTATTGAATATAATGGATTATTTTATTGATTACCACATTGATATAACTGATTTTGAGTTAAATAAATATCCTGTTATAAACCCACCGTCGGGTATTACTAATTTAGATTTAATTGACCCAGCTGGTGATAAGCAACATTTGGGGGGGCCTTTCCCTAAAATAGCTAATAGGGTTTTAATAAATGGAGTATACAGGTTAAATTTTGGAGAAAAGGTTTTGTATATACCTGTAAACGAACCAAGGACATCCAAAAGTCTTTCATTTAATGGGGAGATTAGTGTGCATGGAGATTTGGTGGAAGGTAATGAGGTTAAGGGTCAATTTAACCTAACATGGATTTTGATTTTATTGGCATTGGTTATTATTTTTATGGAATGGTGGGTTGATAATTATGTCTATTAATTTTTTAAAACCTCTGTTTTTGCTACTGTTAATACCCATTATTCCTATTTTTTGGTTCATGGTTAAAAAGAGTAAATACCAAAGGCTAAGGGTATTGATTCTGATCCTTAGGGCTTTGTTGGTGTTATTTTTGATATTTGCTTTGGCTGGACCTCAGGTTGTTAGAAGATTTCAGGGACAATCCATTGTTTTTTTGGCAGATAGATCAAAAAGCATGGATTATAGTGAGGATTTTACCCAGTGGATTTTAGATAGCTTAGGCTATCAAGGGAAAAAGGACCAAAGTGCTGTAATAGCCTTCGCCCAAGACACCCAGCTTTTAAAGGGATTTTCCACCACAGGGAACTTTAACATCGGTATTGATCTAATGAGGGACTACTCAAATTTGGAGGGAGCCATAAAAGTTGCCCAAGGTCTATTGCCTAAGGACACCAATAATAGGATTGTTATCTTAAGTGATGGGTTTGAAAATATCGGTGATAGCCTAGCTTATTCTAGGGTTTTAAAGGCCAATGGAATCCCAATTGATGTTTATCCATTGGCACTAACCATGGGCAGTGAAGTTGCCATAAACCGTATAAATATACCTTCAACAAGTTATTTAGGGCAGAGGATTTCCGTGGAAGTGGAAATTGAAAGTACAGTGAATACAAAGGCAGTGCTTTCAATACTAAGTAACGAAAAGCTACTTCACAATGGAGAAATAAATGTGCAAAAGGGGTTACAGAAAATAGTTTTTCCCGTGGATATAACGGGAACTGGTTTTCAACGGATTAAAGCCAGTATAGAGCCCCAGGATGATACCATATTAAACAACAACTTAAGCCAAGGGCTGACCTATGTGGAATCTGCTCCTAAAGTGTTACTGGTGGAGGGGATTAGGGGTGTGGGAGTTCCATTAAATGACGTGTTTACTGCCAATAACATAGATGTGGATTATATAACAGTTAACCAGTTTCCAAAGAATTTGGAGTCTTTGATGGAATATAAGAGCATATTTTTTGTGGATGTACCTGCCTACCATTTACATGAGAGCCAGTTAATAAATATAAAAACCTTTGTGGATGTTCTAGGTGGTGGCTTTGTGAGTGTAGGTGGAAGGAATTCCTTTGGTGTAGGGTTTTATCAAGATACCCCCTTAGAAGAAATCCTCCCTGTTAATATGGAAGTTGAAAATAAAGAAGAGCTTCCAGGAATGGATATGATTTTAATTATTGACCGTTCTGGTAGTATGAGTGGAGAGAAGTTCAACATGGCTAAAAATGCTGCCATCTCTGCTCTGGATATCCTAAACGAAAGGGATAGGTTGGCCCTTATTACCTTTGATGATCTCACCTATGTGAATTTTGGATTGTCTTCACTAACAGACAAACAAAAGTTAAGGAATATAATTGAAAATCTAACCATTGGTGGTGGAACATCCATTTACCCTGCATTACGTAAGGCCTATGGATTGTTTGAAGAAAATAATAAGAGTAAACATATTATTCTCTTGAGTGATGGTGTCGAAGGGGAGCAAGACTATGAGGAATTGCTGAAAAACATGAGGGATAGTTCAATTACCCTATCAACCATTGCCCTAGGGGAGGATGCAGATATTAAGCTTATGGAGTACTTGGCAGTAAATGGTGGTGGACGATTCTATGATGTGCGCAATTCTGAAGATTTACCAGGGGTTTTTACTAAAGAAACCCTCTTAGCTGGTGGTAATTACATTATAGAAGAAGATTTTACACCACAGGTTGTGAGAAGTTCATTCATACCCTTTACCCAAGGTAGCCCTTTGTTTAATGGATATATAGGAAGTACCCTTAAGCCCACAGCGGAAGGGATTATCTTCACCCATAAAGATCACCCCCTTTATTCTAGGATGCAATACGGTTTAGGTAGAACAGTGGCATTTACCACAGATACCTATGGGATGTGGTCTAGGAATTTTTTAATGAGCTCTGATTTTCCTGCCTTTTGGATGAATACATTAAACTGGGTATCTGGAAGGGGTAATTATGGAGATATAGCATTGGATATTGTGTTAAAAGATGCAGGGGCTGAGGTCTTTATAAAGGTGGGCAATCCCTTAGATGAGAATGAAAGGATAGAAGTGGTATTGGTTGATGAAAAGGGAAATAAGCAAATTATTAGGACCAATGCTATCTCTGCCACGGATTTTAAGGGTAAAACCAATGAACTGCATCAAGGTATATATATGATCAATGCCACAAGGTACAGGGATAATCAGGTGACTGCACTAAATGTAAATGGTTTATCAGTACCCTATTCCGAAGAGTTTGCCATAGCCAATTTAACCAGCAATTCTAAACTTTTGGAGGAACTTGCCATGGCCACAGGGGGAAGGGTGTTGAGACGCCCCTATGAAGTTTTCAATGCCCAATATGATCCAGTGAAAAGAAGTATAGATCTAAGTTGGTTATTTCTACTTTTTGCTTTAGTAATTTGGCCTTTAGATATTGCTGTGAGACGTTTTATGCCAAGTATAAAGTTACCCAAGAGAAAGAAGAAGGAAAAAGTAGTTAGACAAGATGTTGAAATTAATACCATAAGCCAACTTTTAAAGGCCAAAGATAAGAAAAACTAAATATTATAAAAGTATTAATTTTTTGTCGAAATATGTAATCGCTAAAATTTTATAGTATATAATAATACTGGATTATATATTAGGGGGAATAAAAAATGGCTGATATTCGTTTAAGAAAGCTGGCAGAGCTTTTAGTAAACTATTCTGCAAATGTAAAGCCTGGGGAAAAGGTATTCATTGAGGCTGAGGATGTTGCCATACCTTACATTGTGGAAGTGGCAAAGGCTGCCATAAGAAAAGGGGCCCAGGTGGAATACTTAGTTAAGGTACCTGAAATAGGTGAAACATTACTTAGGGAAGGAAATGATGAGCAATTATCCAATCCTAGCCTTACCTTTAAGCAGGTGGTTGATAATGCTGATGTATACCTAACCGCTTGGGGGACCAAAAACACAAGGAACTATACCAGTGTGGATCCCAAAAAGATTCAAATGCGAGCTAGGGGTAATAGTGAAGTTAGGAAAATGTTTTCTCAGAAGATGGATTCTGGGGAAATCAGGTGGTGTGGAACTCAATTCCCAACCAATGCCGATGCCCAAGAAGCCAACATGTCTTTAAGTGAGTATGAGGACTTTGTATATGGTGCTGGATTATTGGATAAAGAAGATCCTATTGCTGAATGGAAGAAAATTCACGAAGAGCAAGAAAAGTGGGTTAAATACTTAAACACTAAAAAAGAGATACACTTTTTATCCAAGGGAACAGACATTAAAGTTAACGTTGAGGGAAGAAAATGGGTTAATTGTGATGGAAGGGTAAATTTCCCCGATGGCGAGATTTTCACATCTCCCATTGAAGATGGAGTTAATGGTCACATAACTTTCTCTTTCCCAGGTATTTATCAAGGGAAGGAAATAGAGAATATCTATTTAGAAGTAAAAGACGGTAAGGTTGTCAAAGCAACTGCAACTAAGGGTGAGGAATTACTTAACACCTTGCTTGATACAGATGAGGGAGCAAGATTCTTTGGTGAGGTTGCCATTGGAACCAATTACGGGATTCAAAAGTTTACTAGGAATATGCTTTTCGATGAAAAAATTGGTGGAACTATCCATATGGCCATAGGTGATGCCTACGGAGAGACTGGGGGATTAAATCGCTCTGTTATCCACTGGGATATGCTTTGCGATATGAGAGATGGTGGCAAGATTTATGCCGATGGAGAACTATTCTACGAAAACGGAAAGTTCATAGATAGCGTACTGAAATAAGGTGACCCTTGAGGTCACCTTTTCTTTTCACGGATGGGCAGGATTAAAAGAGGATTGGCATCACTCCTGTAGCCCGATGCTTTAGCGTTGGGATTGACCCAGATGGAAGGTCAAAGGCAAAGGGCAGAGTAGGAAACCGGGTGGTTTCTGAGTAGGAGCCTTCGGGCTCTGAGTAGGTGAACTTTGTTCACTGAGTAGGGGCCTTACGGCCCTGAGTAAAACCCTTTAATACATTTTGCCACGGATCTTCACGAATCTTCACAGATATGGCAGCTCTTTTGTGGGCTTTTTATATTGCCACTGAAACTATTACTATTTGCTACATTCTGGGTCGTAGGGTTATGAATTAATTGTAGAACTAATGCTGGTTCTTTTTTTATATTATTTTTTTGATGTTTTAAAAGACCCAGTAAGTGAAGAATAGTTAAATTCAGTGCGTATCCCCGATGCAATTGTTTTTGTTATGTAATATATAAACAACTCTAGAGATACCTAATCAATATCTAATGAAAATACCGATAGAACCCATATCCTACTAAAAAAGGTTTTTAAACAGTGGTATCTGTGTAAGCTTTTTCTGTGGTATCTGTGTTCCTATACGCCGAACAAAAGAGCAAAGTGGTGCACCTATTTAAGTAAGTGGTGGTAGATTTTTTGTCTTTTAAGCAGTGGTAATACAAACCCCAAATAAAAAGGCGACCATATGGTCACCTTTTTAAAAAAGAGGGTCGGTATGAAAAAAGTTTTATCTTAAAATAAGCAGTTGTTTAGTTTTTATCCCGCAAAGGGCTATCTTCTAACCATTGTTTTAGCTCATCCACAGAGATTCCTTTTTCTGTGGCAATTTTGTTTAGAAGTTCTTCATCCTCTATTATCTTGTTTATCCTTTCACCCATTCTCATCTTGCCACCCATGTGACCCTTTCTTTTGGAAAAGTTTTCTCTACGGTTTTCCATCATTTCTTTTTTTGCTTCAATTATTTCATTAACTTCTTCAATGGTTATACCATGATGTTGGGCAATTTTTTCTTGGATTTCAGAGTCTTCCAATAGTTCAGGGGTTATCAATGGCCTTTTTAATTTACCCATTAGGGAACGCATTCTATTTTGTATAGTGGTACCTTCACCATTTTCTATGTTAGTCTCCTGGGCAGACACAAACCCTAGACCAACCACAAAAAGACTAAGTACTAATACAGAAGCTACAATTACTTTTTTATTCATGTTTTCACCTCCTGATTTTTATTATACCCACAGTATTTAAGTAAAAAATCAATAAAATGTAAAGAAAATGTAAAAAGAAACATGGGGAATGAGCGTTGGGATTGACCTAGATGAAAAGGCAGAGTAGGAAACCTGCGGTTTCTGATTAGGAGCCTTTGGGCTCTGAGTAGGTGAACTTTGTTCACTGAGTAGGGGCCTTACAGTCCTGAGTAAAACCCTTTAATACATTTAGCCACGGATCTTCACGGATCTTCACAGATATGGTTCGCTTCTTTTGTAGGTCCTTTATTTAACCACTGGAACAACTGCTTATTGCTACATGCTGGGTCGTAGGGCTATGAATTAATTATAGAGCTGATGCTGGGTCTTTAATTTATATTATTTTTTAATAGACCCAGCAGTAAGCCCATATAGTTTAATACCGCGGGTTTTCAGTGGTCGATTGTTTTGATTTTGTGATATCCAACAACTCTAGAAATAAGAAATCAATATCCAATAAAAAATACCGATAGAATCCATCTCCTACCAAAAAAGTTTATTAACAGTGGTATCTGTGTAAGCTTTTTCTGTGGTATCTGTGTTCCTATACGCCTAGCAAAAGAGCAAAGTGGTGTCCCTACTTAAGTTCAGTATATAATGGTGGCAAGTGGTGTAAGTGGTGGTAGAATTTTTGTTTTTAAATAATGGTCTCCCTATTCCCATACGACAAACAAATAATAAATAATTTATAATTAATTGCAGGAATTCATAAAATTATATTGAAATAATAAGTTTGACATAAAACTAGGGAGGAAGTTTAGGTGTTTAAAATTAAAGGGGAGCTTTTGCTTATTATAACTACCATTATATGGGGAACAACCTTTGCCATATCAAAAACCGCTTTAAATACATTAAGTCCTTATGGATTACTGGCCATACGTTTTTCCATGGCATCAATCCTAGGGTTAATTTTCTTTTGGAAGAGCATCATTAAAATGACAAAGGTGGAGCTTAAAGGGGGGCTTCTATTAGGGGTTTTTCTTTCTGGGGGATTTATTTTTCAGATCGTAGGTCTACAATATACCACTGCCTCAAAGGCTGCATTTCTCACAGGATTAGCTGTGGTCTTCGTCCCATTTTTTGATAGAATCCTTGGAATTAAGATTCAAACTAAAACAAAACTGGCTGTTGTTTTAGCAGTTTTGGGTACTGCACTTATGAGCCTTGATTTAGGTCAACTTGCTTTTTTATCTTTAGGGGATTTTTTAATGCTCTTGTGCGCGGTGTGTTTTGGAGGGTATATATTTGTTCTAGATAAAGTGGCGAAAAAGGGTAATACTTTCAATTATACATTTTTACAGATAGCTGTTACTGCAGGTGTTTGTTGGGTATTGACTTTATTTTTTGAACAAACTCCTATTTTATCTGATGTAAGATTGGGTTTAGAAATTCTTTATTTGGCTTTAATTGCCACCATACTCACCACAATAATGCAGACCTTAGGTCAAAAGGAAGTTGATGGGCAAAGGGCAGCAGTTATTTTTACCTTGGAACCAGTATTTGGGACCATATTTGCATTCATCACCTTAAGTGAGAGGTTTTCTAAAATGGAGATTATAGGTTCAATGGTAATATTATCTGCAATTGTTTTTAATGAAACCAATATATTAAAGAAATTATCAAAGGGTTCTCAAGCACTAACATCCAATGGCCAATAGGGCACTGGTAAAGCTACAGCAAAAAACGAATATTACCATTTAAAATGTAAATACTAATGAAATTAGAAGAACTATATATTTACAACAAAAAACAGGTGAATTTTCTTGATAAAGTAATATAATTATTAATAGAAGTTGGAAGGAGGAGTAATATGAAAAACATAGCAGTTATATTTGGAGGTCGATCTGGGGAGCATGAGGTGTCCTTGCAATCTGCCAAATTTATAATGGATATGATTGATAAAGAACGTTTTAATGTTGTACCAGTGGGGATAACTAAGGATGGTCAATGGTATACAGGGCCTGATGTGAGGGATGCTCTGTTAAATAGAGAAATAAAAGGAAAACCTATTTCCATAAGGTTATTTGGCGATAATCGTGGATTTATGGTTAAGGAATCCGATGGATGGGTAGAACTTGAAATTGATTTGGTTTTTCCAGTTCTACATGGAACCTATGGGGAAGATGGCACCTTACAGGGTTTATTGGACTTGCTGAACATACCCTATGTGGGAAGTGGAGTTTTAGGTTCAGCAGTTGCCATGGATAAGGCTGTGATGAAAGAAATATTTACTTCAAAAGGATTGCCAGTGGGACCATATATTTCCTTTAAGAAACATCAATGGGAGCAAAACAATGATTCCTTGGTGAATGAAATGGAAGGATTAGGTTATCCGTTATTTGTAAAGCCAGCCAATTTAGGATCCAGTGTGGGAATTTCAAAAGCTAAAAATAGAGATCAGCTTTTGGAGGCAGTGGAGTTTGCCTTCCAATACGATTTAAAACTAGTTGTGGAAAAAGGTTTAGTGGCAAGGGAAATTGAATGTAGTGTATTAGGAAATGAAGAGCTTTTTGTATCTATCCCAGGGGAAATTGTGCCAGGGAATGAGTTTTATGACTATAATGCAAAATATGTAGATGACAATTCTGAGATTGTTATTCCTGCCGATATACCCATCGAAGTTTCCAATACAGTTCAGGATTTAGCCAAAAAGGCATTTGAGGTTCTAGACTGTTATGGTTTATCAAGGGTAGATTTCTTCTATGATGATAATGGTAAGGTATGGTTAAACGAAGTGAATACCTTGCCAGGGTTTACTAGGATAAGCATGTACCCTAAGCTTTTGGAGGCTTCAGGGATACCAGCAAAGGAATTAGTTATGAAACTCATTGATTTAGCAATCGAGAGAAATAAATCTCTAAATGGCTTGAAAAGGGATTTTTAAAAGATTGAAGTTGGGTCTATCACTGACCCAACTTCTTCCTTAAAGTATCGCAATAAATTATATTGTTTTTATGTTTTTTTTCAGTTAATATTAGTAGTATCACTTAAGATTTTTAGTGCTAAACATAAAAACTATATTTGTGGGGGCAAAGAAAAAATGAAGAATAAAGCAGTTGTTTTTGGAACAAACCAATATGTGGGTTTAAGTGTAGCTAGATGTCTAGGCAGAAATGGTATTAAAGTGGTTTCAGTGGTTGTTGAGGATTTCGGCTATGTTGAAGACTATGGATTTTATTCTAAGTATGTTGACGAAAAAATCTATGTTCCCCATTATGATGGAGATAGAAAGGAAATAGTCAATAGACTTATTGAATACGCAAAAACTCAACCAATTAAACCGGTGTTGATACCCACTGCAGATCCTCATGTGGAAGTTATAGATGCGTACCTAAATGAACTTAAAGAATACTATTTATTACCCCCGATGAAACAAGGTTTATATATGGATTTGTTGGATAAGGATCAACTGTACTTGAAATGTTTAGAGCATAATGTTTTAACACCTAAGGTTTTAGTACCTACGGGTAAACCAGATTTTTGTGAACAGGTTGAATCAGAAATTGGTTACCCTTGTATAGTCAAACCAGTAAATTCATTTAGTTTTTCAGGGATTTTTAAAACCAAGATGTTTATAGTAAATAATAGGGAAGAGCTTGAATTAGGTCTTAAAAAAGCCTCTGATGAGAAACAGGAGGTTTTCGTCCAGAAACTTATAGTGGGTTTTGATGACCATATGTATACCTTTGATGGTTATATGGATTCCAATGGAAACATGACCCATTGGGCCACATGTCAAAAACAAAGACAATTACCAATCAATTTTGGTTCAAGTACCTATACAAAACAAAGGTATGTACCTGAATTAGCGGAAATAGGTGAGAGGTTCTTTAAGGACTTAGGCTATAGGGGATTTGCTGAAATAGAATTTAAAAAAGATGCAAATGATGGCAAATACTATCTAATTGAAATTAATGTTCGTATAACCAATTTTAATGTTCTATTGGATAAGCTAGGTATAAATATACCCCTTATCATGTATAACGATTTAACAGGCCAAGATGTAGGAACTAAGAAGATTAAAGAAGATACAGGTATTCATTTTTGTTATGGCTATGAAGATTTTATTGCCATCACCAAGTATATAGGTGCAAAACAACTTTCTCCATGGCAAGTATTTAAATCCCTTTTTGCAAAGAAAGCATATGCTATCTGGAGTTGGGGTGACCCCGTTCCAGGGGTTATGGCAGCATCAATATTTGCAAGAAGGCTCCTTAAAATAGGTGTAAAGCCAAAGGTATACGGAAAAAGGGTAGAAAAAATTCGAGAACAAGGGTGATCACTATGAAAAGGTTGGGAATTCTTGGGGGGATGGGGCCTTTGGCCTCAGCGTATTTTTACCAAAAACTTACTAAAATAACAAAGGTTAAAAGGGACCAAGATCATATAGATGTTCTTTTAACCAGTACTGCATCAACACCTGATAGGACTGATTATATTTTAGGCAGGGGTGAAAGCCCCCTTCCTAAGCTTATTGAAAGTGCAAAGTTGTTAGAGACCATGGGGGCAAATTACTTGGTTATGCCATGCAATACATCACATTATTTCTATGACTATATTGTAAAGGAAATAGATATTCCTTTTATTAATATGGTTGAGGAAACAACAAGGCATATAGTTTCAGGTCAATATGATGATAAGAAGGTTTTATTACTATCTACAGAGGGCACTGTTAAAGGTAAGGTATACCATGATTTTTTCATGGCCTTTAATAGGGATATTAGTACACCCTCTGACCATGTACGAAAAGAAGTTAGTGAATTAATTTACACAGTAAAGAAGGGTGATTTAAATAAAATAGATAATTACCTGGGGTTACTAAATGATTTAAGTAAGGAACATGTGGTGATTTTAGGATGTACAGAATTATCCGTGGTAAAGGAATACTCCCAATTAGGAGATGTGTTTATAGATCCCATGGAGATTCTAGCAAAGAAGGCCATTGAATATGCAGGGAAAGAGTCAATTCTAAGTTACTAATTCCTATGTTTATTTATAGGTTAACAGGCGAACTTATTAAATATTTAACTTAGTTTTGTATTAAGGATGTGTATTAGGTATGTTGAGAATTATCTTTACCCGTCATGGTGAAACACAGTGGAATATAGAAGGTAGATGTCAGGGGCAAACTGATATAGAACTTACAGAAAAAGGCTTGAGCCAAGGCAAAATACTTGCTCAAAGGTTAAAAGGACTAAAGTTTGAAAATATTTACTCCAGTGATTTAAAAAGGGCTTATGATACTTCATTGGAAATCCAGCGGGCTCAAAATGAGCATGTGAAGATAATAAATGAGCCTTTATTGAGGGAATATTCTTTCGGCTGTTGGGAAGGATTGACATCACAGGATATAAGGAGTAAGTATTTAGAACTGTTTCTTCAAAGGGAATTGAAGCCAGATGTAGAAATTCCTCAGGCAGAGCTATATTCTCAATTACAAAAAAGATGTTTTGATTTTGTTGAAAAATGCAAAGAAAGACATTCAAGTGGCACTGTTTTAGCGGTAACTCATAGTATGTTTATTAAGGCTTTAATACATCGTTATTTTATGATCCCTTGGGAAGTGCTAAAAAAACAGATGTATTTTGATAATTGTAGTTTAACCATCATAAAGATTAAGGAAGAGAAGGTAGTATTAGAGACACTAAATGATACAGCCCATTTCCAATCAGTGATCGATGTTGTTGAAGCGAGGCATTAAAATAAAGGAGGGAAATGGTTATGTTTAAAAACTTATCCATGGACGAATTTTTACACCATCTAGCCAGTGGCAATGCCACACCAGGTGGTGGTAGTGCAGCTGCAATATCTGGAGCAATGGGAGCTAGCTTAATTTCCATGTTTTGCCGGGTGACAGCAGGTAGGAAGAAATATGCAGAATTGAAGGAAGAGATGGAGGAAATAGCAAAGGAAGCTGATCTTTGGAGGGAAAAACTTTTGGGTCTAGCAGACGAAGATTCAAATGCCTACATAGAGGTAATGAATTCTTTTAAATTACCTAAGGGCACTGAAGCAGAGATTGAAGCTAGGGCTTACGCCATTGAAAAATCAAGCCAAAAAGCAACTGAGGTACCTTTACAAACAGCTATCGTTATACTTCCCCTACTTGAGAAAGTATCAAGCTTAGCTTCTAAGGGAAACCCCAATGCATTAAGTGATTTAAAGACGGGGTTGGAACTATGCTACACCGGTTTTATAGGTGCCATTTCAAATGTGGAAATAAACATTCCTACATTGACTGATTCAGAATTTGTAGCGGAAGTTAAAGAGAAAATGATTGAAGCCCAAGCCCGTGCCCAAGAAGCCGTTGATAATGGCAGGGAGAGCATTTTTAACGTATTTGAACAAATTTAGGGAAGAGGCCCAATTAGGGTCTCTTTTGCTCTAACTTAGAAAATTTTTTTAGGTTATGGGGACACAGATACCAATGGGATATGGGAAATGGGGGATAGGTTTTGGGGTATTTGGGAACACAGACACCACAGTAAAAGCTTACACAGACACCACAGTAAAAGCTTACACAGACACCACAGTAAAAGCTTACACAGACACCATTGTTTAAAAATCTTTTAATTAAAGACCCAGCATCAGTTCCAAAATTAATTCATAGCCCTACGACCCAGCATGTAGCAAATAGTAATAGTTTCAGTTGCAATATAAAAAGCCTACAAAAGAGCCCCATATACGAGTAGATCAGTGAAGATCCATGGCCAAATGTAGTAAAGGGTTTTACTCACATTCCACCATCCACGACCCACAATCCAATGTATTTTCTCACTTTTTTTGGGCATAAATAATTTATCATGGAGGTGATTTGGTTGCTTTTTAGGGAAATACATAATGATGAGCTAGAAAGATACGATGATTTTATAAAAAGTAACCCCTATGGTGATCTATTGCAATCTCCTGCTTGGTCCAAAGTAAAAAAAGATGGTTGGGATATTCACTTTATGGTAATAGAAGAAAAAAATGAAATCCTAGCTGCCATCACTGTTATGATTAGAAGAATTCCTTACATTAGGAAAAATCTTTTATATATCCCAAGAGGGCCAATACTTAAGGATCCCCTAAATGAGCTATTTGCGATGTTCTATGAAATCGATAAACAGGATAATTAGGGGTGGT
>CAYYRM010000057.1:0-13004 GCA_964474005.1 uncultured Eubacteriales bacterium | reverse complement strand
ACTGTATTTTGGGTCCCGCAGAAACAGGGCTGTTTGGGTGTTTGTGTTTCTTAGAGTTCCGTATGCTTTTTGTATTTTATTTTGTGCAAATTAGTGTTAATGGTTTTGATTTCCCTGTCAACTGTCAACTTTCCAACTTTCACCTAACCAAACAGCGTTTCCACCTGAAATACATAAGAACTGATTTACTCCTGTGGGAGAATCAAAACTATCTTTCTTAACCGTGTCAGTGGTTTTAAATGCTTTAGTTGTAATTTTTACTCCCTTAAAAACAACTCATACTGGTATTCCACCACACACATCCTGCCGTTTTCCCTTTCTATTATGTCTATGTAAACGGTGGTGTTTTCTGTGAAAATAAAGGACATCGGCAGTGAGGGATTAGTGAAAAGGTAAAACCCTACATTGCCATTGTATTCATCTATATAATCTGCAACTATGCAGTTACCATTACAAAGAATAATATCTTTATGCTTATCAAAGGTGATCCTTGGAATGTACCCCATTTGAACCCCATTTATTACCAGAATTATTTTACTGCCTTTTTTCTCTTCACTTGACCTGGTGCTAATATTTTCTGATAGTTCTTCTAGGGATTTTTCTAAGTTAGCTGTACCTCTTTCATAAAGTACTATGGGATTGCCTTCAAACATAGTTGTGCGTATAAGATTTTTACATTTCTTTAATAAGAACTTATCTTTATTTTTGGGCAAGAGAATTATCCCTTTTTGTTCAAGCCAATCCAGTACCTGTGGCAAGGTAAAATCCCCTTTAAAAAAATGAATTGCCACAAGGTGATAATCACTTTTAGGTGTTTTAAGTATTATGGCATAGACCCCTTTAATTTCTATACCATTACATTTGCTATTAGGGAATTTTCGATTATAGTCTTTAACAAATACACATTCATAATAACTATCATATTCTTTTATAGAGTAATTACTTATACTCCTATTTCTGTATTTGTTTAGATCAATGATAGACATTAATTCTCCCCCCTAATATTTATAACTATAGGAATTCTATTTCCAGTCATTGAAATCCTTTATTTGAATTGATATTTCTAAAGGTGTCTTAAAAATTGATCAGGATTGTTTAAGAAAGACTTTGTCAGCTGAACATGTTCCAAATCCTCGTAGCGAGTCTTTTGAAGGGGGAATTTATCCAGATCATAAATTGTTGCATTGGGGTAAGCCATTAGTATTGGTGAATGGGTGGCTATAATAAATTGGCAATTCTTTTTTTCCATTTCCTTAATTAGGGATATAAGGGCCAATTGCCTTGTGGGAGACAGGGGTGTTTCAGGCTCATCTAGTATGTATAATCCACCTGGTGTTAAGCGTGCTTGGAATAAATCCATAAAACTTTCCCCATGGGACCTCACATGGAGGCCCTCGCCGTAACTCTGCTTTAAACCTATTAGGGATCCAGCATAGGGCATTTTTGCAAGGTTTAAAGCATGGACTGATCTCCCTTGATACTCTTTTTCTACCTTTGAGATTTCTCCCCTTAGCTCCTCTTGTAAGTTATGGATTCTTTTCACGAAATTAAAGAAATCCTCGGCCCTTAAGAAAAATCCCTTTTTAGTTTTTATGGACCAAGTTAGTTGTATGTAATCAGCTAATTTTCTAACGTGTTTTAGGGTTTCATCAAACTCAATGTTTTCTCCTCCGATGGCGATAGAACCAATGGATACAGCTAAGGCTTCAAGTAAAGTGGATTTGCCCGTACCATTTTCACCCACAAGGATAGTAACTGGGCTTATGAATTCTAACTGCTCCAGATCACGCACCACTGGGATGTTAAATGGAAACTCCTTAATCTCTGGACAGTTCAGCTTTATTTTTTTTAGGTGTACCAATGACAATCACCCCTTTTAAATTAAGCTTATACCATATGACTTTACTTTACAAGAAAAACCCTTATTTAAGACCCACTAAAAATCCCATCCCCTCACGTATTTGATGCACGCTTTGGGTGATGGGATTTAATTGGTGTTAGGTTTTAAATAATTTTAATAAAACTGCTAACTAAACTTAGGTCAAATTGTTTGCCAGCACAGATTTGGAGCTAAGCGAATTGCCTTCTTCTGTTGTCATATATAAAAGTACACAAACAGTTGCACTGTTTTAAATAAATCACACTTAAGACATTAATGTAAAATTAAATTCTGCTACTATATCTCAAAGCAAAAAGATACCATACTCCCAAAATGCATCTCATTCCTTATTATCATATGGTCAGCTATATTTTTAACAATTAATAAACCGCATCCATCTTTGATAGTATAATCGTTGGTATCCTGTAATTGTTGAATATATATATCGGGTATTCCTGTTCCATAATCTATAATATCAGTGACTAGATAACCATTATATACGGTAAAAATTATATCAACTGGCCCACCCTGACCAAGGTATCCGTGTATAATACTATTACAAAAAATTTCATCAAGGCATATCAAGTACTCGTAAAAATTTCTTTTTGGTTTTAGAAATTTATTAAATACTTCTTCACCATCTTTTTTAAGTTTTTCAATACTTACTATATCAGCATTGAGGCGAATGTAACTTTGATAAGTGTAATATAATCCCTTTGCAGAATTTACCATACCTTAACCTCTTCCAAACTTTCATAATTAAGGGTTGATTTTAACATCTTGTGGAACCCCGAAATAACTGTATCCCCTAAACATATTACTATCACAAAAGCAAGGTGTCAATAATTACTTGTTCTATGTTACTCTTTTATTTTTGAATTTTTGAATTCCAAACCTTTACAACATTGTTTACTAAAGACTTTTTCGCCCCTGTACCCTCTGAACTCCATTTTTGCCAACAGCAGCTAGCTTGGCAATATTATTTATAAGTCTTTTCCTTATATACATTTAAGAACATACTCTAAGTCCCATAAAAAGGACTCCTCCTTGTGGTATTCAGTTTTATTACTTTAACTGTCTACCACAAGGAGAGCATATTAACCAAGGTTTTATTCGTTTATTTTATATTACATCTTGTAAGGTGTGAACATCAGGGTTAAAATTCATGAATCTCTTAAATGCTGTGGAAACAACCACTGGGATAAAACATACGAAGCTAAGAATCATTGTCCCTAAGAAGATATAGGGTATTGGTATAAAAACTCCTAAAACTCCCCCTAAAGCCATGGCAATGGGGGTAAGTCCTTGGGATAGGGTACCCAATAACCCAAAGACTTTTCCCCGCATTTCAGCTGGCGTTGTCATCTGGACAATTGATCCGATAAAAACATTTACCAGGGCGTTACCAATGCCAGCGACTAACAATATGAAGGAGACTAAGTAGATATTTGTCATAAAGGGAAATGTTGAAAAACTAATAAATGATAAGATACCACCTGTTAAGAAATGCTTATAGCGACCTTCTGGTTTTATTTTTCTTATGGATGTATAGCCCATTCCTAAAAACATTCCCAATGCCATGGCTCCCATGGCAAAACCATACTGTGCTGAGTCAAAACCTCTCACCAAGGTAAATAGAGGGATTAACAACACAAAGGACATGGAGCTAAAGAAGTTACTTACTGATGCAGTTATGAAGAGATTCCTAAGACTGGTGAATTTCCACACAAAATTTAAGCCTGCCACAAAATCCTGTATGAATGTGATTTTTTTTTCTTCTTTCCTTTCAATTTTAGGAATATCGATAAAGCTTTCAGTTCCTGCAGAAAATAAATATGAGATTCCATTGAACAAAAACAAAAAAGGTGCACCCACTAGGGCGTAGAGTACTCCACTGGCCACATTGCCAATTAGTTGGGTACTGGAATGGATTATTTGAAATAATGAGTTTGCAGGTACAAGCTTACTTTTAGGTACTATATCTGGGATTGCCGATTGTACCGATGGACCGAAAAAAGCTCCACATAGTCTTAATATTACCCCTGTGAAAAAAACCATCCATATTTCCAAAAAGCCTCTGTAGGCACCTATACCAATTATAGTCACTAAAATTCCCCGAATTAAATCTGTCCATATTATCATTTGCTTACGGTCTATTCTGTCTACTATTACTCCTGAAAAGGGTGAAATCAAAACCCTTGGTATTGTGGACGCTGCCATCAATGTGCCCATTATGGCAGTGGAGCCAGTGGTAGCCATTATCCAAAAGCCCAAAGCTAAAACATATGCTTGGTCTCCCAGTGCAGATACCAATTGTCCTTGCCATAATAAGAAAAAATTTTTATTCCAGAGCTTTTCTCTAGGTTCATTTTCCAGTATCACTGCATTATTCAGTTTAGCTACATTCATTTTATCAATCCCCCCATCAATTTTCTTAAGCTTTTACACTATATTTATAAATACTACGGTCTTGTTTCTTTTGTGTATTTAAAATATTTAATTTATAAATTAATATATTTAATCTATTAATTTAATTATACTCAATTTTTAATGTTTCGCAACCCCTTTTTTAGATTTATTTGATTGATATATTTATGTTTTTAATTCCTATTTTAAAATATTTAAGAATTGAATTAAAAAAGACCTCGTGAGAGGTCTTATATGACAAGGCTCTGGAGTTAACAATTTTTGTTTTTGTTTTGTTTATTTAATGCATTTTCCAAATTACAGTTACAGTTTGAACAGACTTTGCTTTTTTGGTCGTTCTTACAGTTACATTTTGGACAAAGCATCATATCACCTCCATTTTGCTTGTCTTTTTATATTATTGACTTTTTTCTATAATAATAGACTGTTAACATTTTGAATTTTTTTAGCACTTAGCCATCAATATTTCAATTTTTTTCAAAAACTAAAATCAAAATCCTAACACTGTTATACATACTAGCTATTTCTTAGGTCCCGCAGGTATAGGACTGTTTGGATTATTTGATTTATAAAAGTCTCTTATAATTCTATCTTTCATTTTTTCGCAGTGTGAATTGGTTTAGTTCTTCCTGTCAACTGTCAACTTTCAACTTTCAACTAATTTTAAAAACACCAGTCTCTCAGATTTACTCAGTTTATATTCTGCTCTTTTGTTCTGTCATAAAGCTCTCGGTTTATATGCTGATAGCCATTGCCTGTCAAAGGCTCGCAGTTTTAATTACTTTTATTTAATCATTTTTTTATCTTCATCGACCAACGTAGCCCAATGCTTTAGCGTTGGGAATGCCTTACATGGAGATCAAAATTTAAATCAAAATCCTAACACGGTTATACATACTGGCTATTTCTTAGGTCCGCAGATATAGGGCCGTTTGGGTTATTTGATTTATAAAAGGCTCGTATGCTTTTTGTATTTTACTTTTGTGCAAATTTGTGTGAAATGATTTTGATTTCCCTTTCCACTGTCCACTGTCCACTATATAAATACACTGTGGACCTTCTTACATACACAAGAACTGATTTGCCTCTGCGTGGCATAAATATCATTCTTAACTGTGTTAAGGATTTTTTTTCCATTCGACTGTCAACTTTCCACTTTCCACTTTCTACTTTCTACTTTCCACTTTCTACTTATGTGACAAAAAAAGAGCCTTTTTTGGCTCTTATTCATTCCATATTCCCTTTGTTTTTGTTATGTATTCTTTAATGGTTTTTTCATAACCGTTTTCAGTGGGTTTGTAATATCTTTGTTGTTCTAACCCTTGGGGCAGGTATTGTTGCTCCACATAATTTCCTGGGTATGAATGGGGGTATTTGTAGTCGATACCATGGCCAAGCTTAGCTGCCCCTTTATAATGGGCATCTTTTAAGTGTTTTGGAACTCCCGAGAATTTCTTTGTGGACACATCCCTTTGGGCCTCTAGTATCCCTTGGAAACTTCTATTACTTTTAGGTGCAGTGGCTAGATATGTAGCACATTGGGCTAAAATAATCCTTCCTTCAGGCATTCCAACAAAATTCACTGCCTGAAATGCAGATACAGCGACATTTAATCCATTTGGGTCTGCATTTCCTATATCCTCCGAGGCTGATATTATCAAACGGCGGGCGATGAATTTGGGATCTTCCCCCGAATCTATGAGTCTAGCTAACCAATATAGTGCTGCGTCTGGGTCAGAACCCCGTATGGATTTTATCATGGCAGAAATGGTGTCATAGTGATTATCACCATTTTTGTCATAGATAAATCCTTTTTTCTGTACGGACTGCTCAATCTCTTTGATGGTTATATTTATTTTCCCATCTCTATTGGTTGGAGTGGTTAACACAGCAAGTTCTAGGGCGTTTAGTAAAACCCTAGCATCTCCACCAGCCACAAAGACTAGATGCTTAACTGCTTCTTGGGTAATTTCTATATTAAATGTCCCCAGTCCTTTATCCTTATCATTTATCACCTTATAAACCAGCTGTTCAAGTTCTTGTTCATCAAGGGAATAAAGTTGGAATATGGTGGAGCGGGATATAAGGGCTGAATTAACTTCAAAGTAAGGATTCTCGGTGGTGGCACCTATCAATATAATGGTTCCATCCTCCACTGCTGGTAAAAGGGCATCCTGTTGGCTTTTATTAAATCTATGTATTTCATCTATGAATAATATTGTTTTTTTACTGTACATGTCCTTGGTTGACTTAGCATCTCGAATGACATCCCTAATATCAGATATCCCTGCTGTTACGGCATTTATCTTTTTAAAATCCGAATTAGTGGTGTTTGCTATGATACTAGCAAGGGTGGTCTTACCTGTCCCAGGGGGACCATAAAAAATCATAGAGGTTATTTTATCAGCTAAAATGGCTCTTCTAAGGAGACTATTTTCACCCACTATATGTTTTTGTCCCATAAAATCATCTAAGGTTTGAGGACGAAATTTGGCAGCTAATGGCTGACCTTTATCACTATTTGCAATGCTGAATAAGTCCATTTGGTTCACTCCTTCAAAAGAGTAGTAACACTGAACATTATATCACAAAACGTACGTTCTGAAAATCTACCTAAAACATTTATAATTTTATGAGTTTGTAAAATAAGTTAACTAAATTTAAACTATTGAAAATATTGTCGCAACTTTTTTGTTTTACAATTATAAAAAAGATAGGGGGGTAAATATATTGAGAGCTTTTATTGTTGTTATTTTAATATTTGTGTTAACGGTAATAATAACAGGCTGTTATAGTAAAGAAGAAACCAATAGATCCATGGGTAATAGGTATTACGATGGGGAACCCGTTTATTTAGAATTTCCTTTTAAAAACGGAGATTTTTACATTAGTCAAGGTGGGTACTCTCAATCTCAAAATTACCATTATTGGTCTAGTAATTTTCGAAAGATGGGTATCTATGTATCTATGAGATACGCAGTAGATATTCATAAAATGGGTGAAGCTGGTATTGACAAAAACATAAAAAACCCTAAGAATCTAACTGATTTTGCCATGTTTGGTGAAAATCTATAAAGCCCAGCAAATGGTATAATTCATTATTTAGAAGATGGTCATCCTGATATGCCAGCAGGAGTCAGGGATACGGTAAATCCCAGGGGTAACCATATAGTTTTAGATGTGGATGGAGTACGTATTGCCATGTTACATTTAATGAAAGATAGTATATTGGTGGAAATTGGTCAAGAGGTTAAAGTGGGGGAACTTATAGGTAAAATCGGAAACTCTGGGCACACAACTGTTCCACATCTGCATATCCAAGCAGCTTATGGAGATACGTGGTTTGGTTCATCTGTTCCAATGCTTTTCAATGAGAAGTTTTTAATTAAGGGTGATGTAATTAAAAAAGAGTAATTCCCATGTGGGATTACTCTTCTTCTATGTCATGGGCTAATTCGATTATTTTAGGCCCATAAAGGGTACTTAAGTTAAATTTTGGCTCAAATTTGTGGATTATCATAAAGGAGCCTACCATAAAGGCTAGTCCAAAAAAGATTCCCCATAACTCCTTAGTCTCCACATAGCCAAATTGCTGTGCTCCATAATAAGAAAACATAAAACCTAAAACCAAGGCAATAAGGGGTATGATATACATTATTGCAGCGGCTTTAAGTACAGATATGTTGGCTAAGTCTAGATATACTTTCTGCCCCTCTTTTGCATTTATGGTGTTTTTAGCTTTGACTATATTAGCCTTTTCTGTGCCCAATTGACATCCGCCACACTTCTTACATGCAGTATGTCTTTGAACCTCAACATCAGCAAATTCCCCGTCTAATTTTAGAATCCTACCTACTTGTTTCAAAAAAAACTCTCCTTCCGGAAATAGTACTCAACCAATATTTCTCTTGGGTATTATATGATAACTATAGTCTATCAAAAACATTTTTTTTAGTCAATTTCCCCTATAAGTTTATTAACAACCCTTCCAGCCATAAGAAGACCAACTGTGGATGGTACAAAGGATATACTTCCAGGAATCTGGCGTTTTTTTGTACAGTGTCCATCACCACCAGGACATATACAATTACTCTTACAATCACCTTCCATCACTGGTTTCCTGGGAAATTCTTGGGAGTAAACAACTTCTACACCCTTTACGATCCCCCTTTTTCTCAGTTCTTTTCGCATAACCCTAGCCAAAGGACAAAAGGATGTATCAGCGATATCTGCTATTTCCAAAAGCTCAGGTCTTAGTTTGTTGCCAGCGCCCATGGATGATATAACAGGTATGCCTTTTTTTACACAGGTTTCAATTAAATGCAATTTTGAAGAGATGGTATCAATGGCATCTATAACATAATGGAAGTCTCCTGAAAGCAAACCTTCTCCATTTTCGGGGGTATAAAATTCTTTAACTGCTTCCACTTCTATATCTGGATTTATAAGTTTTAATCTTTCAGCCATTACATCTACCTTTATTTTACCTATGGTATTTTTAAGGGCGTGTAATTGCCTGTTGCTATTTGTTAGGCATATATCGTCAAAATCCACCAGTCGTAATCGACCTATTCCAGCCCGTGCCAAGGCCTCTGCACTGTAGGATCCCACTCCCCCTACTCCAAATATTATAACTGAGCTTTGTTTAATAATATTGTATTTTTCTGATCCTATTAACATTTCAGTCCTTGCAAATCTATGCTGTTTCATTTTCTTCCCCTTTCTTAAGGCTGTCTAAAAAGCTATAACCCCCACTGTGTAAAGCGGGGGTAAATTTTTGTATGGTTTCCCCACCATGTCGTTTTAGCCGCAGTTTTGAACCTGCCTCAGCAGGTGGGTCCTTGCCCTTTTATTTTATATGTCCCCTACAAGGGGGCTTATACGCCATAAAAGGAGACTTAGGTCCCGTATAATTGGTGTTGGCTCAAAACATACGACCTTTGCGAGCACAGTAGGGCTTTGTAATATTATTGTATCATATATTCAGATATTTATCCAAGATTTTTTGGGTGAAAATATGTAAAACTTAAAAACCCTTAATACGGTTAAAGATGATAGTTTCTGGGGGCCCACTTAGGCTCATTTTAAATCTTTTAAACCCTTGACACGGTTAAGAATGATATTTTTGAATGTCCCGCAGAGGTAAATCGGTTCTTGGGAAAGTGGGAAGATTGAAAAAGTTGAGAGTTGACAGTTGACAGTTGACAGTTGACAGTGGAAAGTAAAACCATTTCACACTAAATTGCACAAAGTAAAATTCAAAAAGCATACGAGATCATAAAAAAACAAGCTACCCATACTGCCTTGTTACTGCGGGACCTAAGAAACAGTCAGTATGTATAAACCGTGTTCGGATTTTGATTTTGTTTTTGATCTTCATGTGAGCATTCCCAACGCTAAAGCATTGGGCTACGTGGGTCGATGAGGATATCAGCGGGACCTAAGAAATAGTCAGTATGTATAAACCGTGTTAGGATTTTGATTTTGTTTTTGATCTCCATGTAAGCATTCCCAACGCTAAAGCATTGGGCTACGTGGGTCGATTAGGATATCAGCGGGACCTAAGAAACAGTCAGTATGTATAAACCGTGTTCGGATTTAGAGTTTTATGTTTGACTCCCATGAAAGGGCTATTATATTTATTTATGTTTTGTTTATAAATTTTAAAAGGAGATATGAATGGTTTTATAGAAAAATTAAATATCATAAAAGGAGGTTTAAGAAATGGGAAAAGTTAAGATTTTTACTGACAGCACCTGTGATCTGACACCTGCACTCATACAAAATCATAATATTTCAGTAGTGCCGTTAATGGTAAACTTTGGAGAAGAAATCTATAGAGACGGAGTAGATATAAACACCCATGATCTATATCGAAAGGTAGATGAAACCAAACAATTACCGAAAACTTCAGCACCTGCCCCAGGGGTATTTCAAAAGGCATTTGAACCATTTATTGAAGGGGGATATGACATAGTCTATATATCTTTATCTTCGCATTTATCAGCCACATATCAAAATGCTTTGTTGGCAGCGGGAATGTTTGATGAGGGTAGGGTAGAGGTTGTGGACTCATTAAACTTATCAAACGGCATAGGAATCCTTGTGATGAAGGCTGTGGATTTTGCCAAGGAAGGCTTTTCAGCAAAAGAAATAGCGGAAAAGATTAAAGAGCTTACACCAAAAGTAGAAACAGAGTTTGTAATAGATACCCTTGAATATCTTCATAAAGGTGGAAGGTGTAGTGCTATGCAAAGTTTGGTGGGTGGATTATTAAAGATTCGCCCCGCCATAAAAGTGGTTGAAGGTACGATGACCCCATCACAGAAATTTAGGGGTAAGCGAGAAAAAGCTCTCCAAGGTTTATTGGTAAGTCCTTTAAAGGATAAAGATATTATGGATAAAGCAAGGGTATTTGTTCCCCATTCCCATGGTGAAGAGAGTGCAAAATATTTAAAGGCAAAGCTAGAAGAAGTGTTAGATGTAGAAGAAATAATTATCACAGAAGCAGGCTGTGTAATTTCAAGCCATTGTGGACCAAATACAGTGGGAATTATATACTTAAAGAATTAGAACCAAAGATAATACTGCTAAAAGTAGCTACGAAAGCTCATCATCCTCACGTATTAAATATACGCTCAGGTGATGAGCTTTCTTGTGCTTATAAGCTATAGCCTGTAGGTGACCTCATTCAAGGTGGAAAAGTTGAAAGTGGAAAGTGGAAAGTGGACAGGAAAAGCAAAACCATTAACACTAAACTGCACAAAGTTAAAATGCAAAAAAGCATACGAGACCTTAAGAAAACAAGCTACCCATATTGCCTTGTTTCAGCGGGACCCACTAAACCTGCAGCATATATAAACCGTGTTCGGATTTTTAGTTTAATTTTTTGTCTCCATGAAAGTAATCCCAACGCTAAAGCATTGGGCTACGTAGGGTCGATGAGGATATCAGCGGATCTAAAAAACAGTCAGTAGTATAAACCGTGTTAGGATTTTGATTTTAATTTTTTGGCTCCATAAAAGTAATCCCAACGCTAAAGCATTGGGCTACGTGGGTCGATTAGGATTTCAGCGGGACCTAAGAAATAGTCAGTATGTAAAACCGTGTTAGGATTTTGAGTTTGTTTTTTGGCTCCATAAAAGTAATCCCAACGCTAAAGCATTGGGCTACGTGGGGTCGATGGGGATTTCAGCGGGACCTAAGAAATGGTCAGTATGTAAAACCGTGTTAGGATTTTGAGTTTATTTTTTGGCTCCATAAAAGTAATCCCAATGCTAAAGCATTGGACTACGTGGGTCGATGAGGATATCAGCGGGACCTAAGAAACAGTCAGTATGTATAAACCGTGTTAGGATTTTGAGTTTGTTTTTTGGCGTGCATATAAGTAATCCCAACGCTAAAGCATTGGGATATGGGGCTTGAGATTGTTAGATAATCAGGTCTCCGTTTATATAGCTTTTGGTTATGTCATTTTGGGGGCCTGTTAATATTTGTTCTGTTGATCCTGATTCTATTATTTTCCCTTTATACATTAGCATGGTTTCATGGGATGTACGTCTTGCTTGGTTAATATTATGGGTTACCCAAAGGAACGTTGTGCCCAAATCCTGATTGACTTTTTTCACAATCGACTCCATTTGAAGGGTGGAAATGGGGTCAATGCTTGCTGTTGGTTCATCTAAGAATACTAGCTTTGGGTTAAACACTAACCCCCTGGCCAAGGCAACCTTTTGAGCCTCTCCCCCTGAAAGGGTTAGGGCATTTTGCTTTTTTACATCAATTAAGTCTAGATGTTCGATATACTCATTCACTTTGTTATTAACAAAACTCTTGTCTAACTTCCTCAGCTTTAAGGGATATGCAATGTTTTCATAGACAGAAGCATTAAGCATGTAGGGCTTTTGAAATATAAGGGTTACTTGTAACTGAATTTCTTTGTCAAACTTTTTATTGCCGTATAATACATCCCCATATGTTGGTTTATCAATACCTGCTAAAATCCTTATTAAAGTGCTTTTTCCAGCACCGTTTGGACCGATGAGCGAGTAAATCTTTCCACCTTCTAATTCCATTTGTGGCAAGTCCAAAACCTTTTTATCCTTATATAGTTTTACTAGATTCTTTATGATTATATCCATGGGTTACGCCCCTTGTTGATAGTTATATATTATTGAGTTGATTATAAAAGAGATTAACAGTAAAACTAGACCCAAGGCTATGGCAGTCTCATAATCTCCCATACTCCTATGCATGGCAATGGCTGTTGTCATAACCCTCGTGTGTCCTTTTATATTTCCCCCAACAATCATCACAGCTCCCACCTCTGAAATAGCCCTTCCATAGCCAGTGGTTACAGCAACTAAGATACTACTTCGTAGCTCCTTTATCAGGAGTAGTAAAGTCTGAGTTTTATTTGCCCCCAATGTATAGCCTATATTTCTTATTTCCTTCCCCCTTTGGGATACGGTATTAAAAATGAGACCTATAATAATGGGTGTAACTAAGCATACTTGGGCAATTACCATTGCAGTTGTGGTATAGGTAAAACCTAAGAAGCCCAATGGACCTTTCCGTGAAATTATCAAAAATACCAATAAACCCATCACAACAGGGGGTATACTCATTAAAGAATATGTAATTCTTACTATAAATTTCTTTCCCCAAAAATCCTTCAGGCCTAAAAAAATACCCATGG
>CAYYRM010000056.1:0-13056 GCA_964474005.1 uncultured Eubacteriales bacterium | reverse complement strand
AAATGGCTAAGAGTAAATTTGAACGTAATAAGCCACACGTTAACGTAGGAACAATCGGCCACGTTGACCATGGTAAAACTACTTTAACAGCAGCTTTAACCACAATCATTTCAACAACTGGTGGAGCTCAAAAAATGGCATATGACATGATTGACAAAGCACCAGAAGAGAAAGCAAGGGGGATCACAATCTCCACAGCTCACGTTGAGTACGAGACTGAAAAACGTCACTACGCACACGTTGACTGCCCAGGGCATGCTGACTATGTAAAAAACATGATCACAGGAGCGGCCCAAATGGATGGAGCTATCCTAGTGGTATCAGCTGCAGATGGTCCAATGCCACAAACCCGTGAGCATATCTTGCTATCTCGTCAGGTAGGTGTACCACACATCGTAGTATTCCTAAACAAAGCTGACATGGTAGACGATGCAGAGCTTTTAGAGCTAGTTGAACTAGAAGTACGTGATCTACTAAGCGAATATGAATTCCCAGGTGATGACACACCAATCATCGCAGGATCTGCCCTTAAAGCCCTTGAGTGTGGATGTGGTAAAAGAGATTGTGAGTGGTGCGGAAAAATGTGGGAGCTTATGGATGCAGTTGATGAGTATGTACCAACCCCAGAGCGTGACACAGACAAACCATTCCTAATGCCAATCGAGGACGTATTCACAATCACTGGTCGTGGTACAGTGGTAACAGGCCGTGTGGAGCGTGGAGTAATCAAAGTTGGTGACGAGATCCAAATCGTAGGTTTCACAGAAGAACCAAAGAAAACAGTATGTACAGGTGTAGAGATGTTCAGAAAGCTTCTAGACCAAGCCCAAGCTGGAGACAACATCGGTGCATTACTTAGAGGTATTGACCGTACAAACGTAGAGCGTGGTCAAGTATTGGCAAAACCAAACACAATCAAACCACACACTTCATATACAGCAGAAATCTACGTACTAACAAAAGAAGAGGGTGGCCGTCATAGTCCATTCTTCAACGGTTACCGTCCACAGTTCTACTTCAGAACAACAGACGTAACAGGAGTAATCACCTTACCAGAGGGTATGGAAATGGTTATGCCAGGTGACAACATCAAAATCAATGTTGACCTAATCACCCCAATCGCTGCAGAGCCAGGCTTAAGATTCGCTATCCGTGAGGGTGGAAGAACTGTTGGTGCTGGTGTAGTTGTAGAAATCCTAAAGTAAATATATTAGGCTTACAGGTTGTAGTATCATACTACAACCTGTAAGCACCTTTAATATATTGAAAAAACCCTTAAAAGCATACAATTTAATACAAGTCAAGACTTGTGTTTACTAAAAAATAAATGTATAATAGAAATGTTGTGACTTGCGATGATGCGGAAGGTTACCTTAGAAAAGAGGATAGTTTTCGCAGAGTATGTCCGTTTTAAAAATGGGCGAAAAGGAGGTATGAAAAATGGCAACCCAAAAAATCCGTATCCGTTTAAAAGCATTTGACCACAAAATCCTAGATCAATCCGCAGAAAAAATTGTGGACACTGCAAAAAGTACCGGTGCAAAAGTATCGGGTCCGATACCGTTGCCTACAGAAAAGAATGTTTACACTATCTTAAGAGCTGTTCACAAGTACAAAGATTCTAGGGAACAATTCGAAATGAGAACTCATAAAAGGCTAGTTGACATTCTTGAGCCAACACCAAAGACAGTCGATGCTCTAATGAAGCTTGACTTACCAGCTGGTGTTGACATCGAAATCAAGCTATAAAAGGCCTAAAAAAAGGGGTCTTTTAAACTGTTTATAGCAAGTTTTAGGGAGGTGGCAATCAATGAAAAAAGCTATTTTAGGTAAGAAATTAGGTATGACTCAAATCTTCACTGAAGAAGGTCAAGTTGTGCCAGTTACCGTAATCGAAGCAGGTCCTTGTATCGTTGTACAAAAGAAAAGCCAGGAAACTGACGGCTATGATGCAATCCAAGTTGGATTTAGCGATATTGCAGAAAGAAAAGTTAATAAACCTCTGCAAGGGCATTTTAAAAAGGCCAACGTAGCACCTAAAAAACATTTAGCGGAATTCAGACTTGAAGATATATCTGGGTTTGAAGTTGGACAAGAAATCAAAGCTGATGTTTTTGCGGTGGGTGAGTTTGTTGATGCAACTGGTACTTCTAAAGGTAAGGGTACCCAAGGTGCAATCAAAAGACATAACCAATCACGTGGTCCAATGTCCCACGGCTCCCGTTATCATAGAGGTCCAGGTTCTCTAGGTGCAATTAACCCTGCAAGAGTATTTAAAGATCAAACCTTACCGGGAAGAATGGGTGGGGAACAAGTAACCATCCAAAACCTTGAAGTGGTAAAAGTAGATACAGAAAGAAATCTTCTTTTAATCAAAGGTGCAATTCCAGGTGCTAAAGGATCATTGGTAACTATTAAAGATACAGTAAAAGCTTAATTTTCTAGTTTTTATGAAAGGAGGATGCAACATGCCTAAAGTGTCAGTTTACAATATTTTAGGAGAAGTGGTTTCTGAAATGGAACTAAGTCCTAAACTATTTGACTCAGAGATAAACGAGTCTGCCATGCATGAGGTTGTATTAGCTCATTTGGCAGCAAGAAGACAAGGTACTGCTTCTACCAAAAGTCGTGGAGAAGTAAGAGGTGGTGGCGCAAAACCTTGGCGTCAAAAAGGTACAGGTAGAGCCCGTCACGGTACAACTAGATCACCATTGTGGGTAGGTGGAGCAATTGCCTTTGGTCCTAAACCAAGAAACTACCGTTACACAATGCCTAAAAAAGTACGTAGATTAGCTATGTATTCAGCATTAACCACAAAAGTTCAAGGTAACAACCTAGTTGTTGTAGACCAGCTAAACATGGAAGTACCTAAAACAAAAGAAATTTTAAAAGTGTTAAATAACCTTAAAATTTCTGGAAAAACTTTAATTGTAACAGCAACACCCGACAGTGTTGTTTACAAATCCGCAAGGAATATAGAAGGTGTTAAAACCGCTATCGCTGACAGTATCAACGTTTATGACTTATTAAACTATACAAATGTTGTTATGACCCAAGATGCGGTTAAAAAAGTGGAGGAGGTGTTTGCGTAATGCGTGATCCCCGCGACATCATTAAAAAACCACTAATCACTGAAAAATCTAATGATATGATGGCTGAAGGCAAATACACTTTTGTAGTTGATAGAAAAGCCAACAAAATCGAGATTAAACATGCTGTGGAAAGCCTATTCGGAGTTGATGTAGAAAAGGTAAACACCCTTAATATGAAGGGTAAGTTTAAAAGAATGGGTGTACACAGTGGTTACAGACCAAGCTGGAAAAAGGCTATAATTACTTTGACTGAAAAATCAAAGCCAATCGAAATATTCGAGTAAAATTTTTGTAGCAAAGGAGGGAAATGAAAGTGGCTATCAAAAAGTTTAAACCAACTTCCCCAGGAAAAAGGTTCATGACAGTTTCAGCCTTTGAAGAAATCACTACTTCAACACCTGAGAAATCACTTCTTGCGCCCCTTAAAAGTAACGCAGGAAGAAACGCTCAAGGTAAGCTGACTGTTCGTCACCAAGGTGGTGGACATAAAAGAAAATACCGTATTATTGATTTTAAAAGAAACAAAACTGATGTACCTGCAAAGGTAGCTACCATAGAATACGATCCAAACCGTACGGCAAATATCGCCCTTTTACATTATGCGGATGGAGAGAAAAGATATATCATTGCACCAGTTGGACTAAAAGTAGGAGATACTGTTGTTTCAGGTCCTAATGCTGACATTAAAGTAGGTAACGCATTACCACTTAAATTTATCCCAGTAGGTACAGTGATTCATAACATCGAGCTTAAAATCGGTAAAGGTGCTCAATTGGTTAGATCAGCAGGAGGCCAAGCACAGCTTATGGCTAAGGAAGGTAGTTACGCACACGTAAGACTTCCATCCGGTGAAGAAAGACTAATCCACATTGAATGCTATGCAACAGTAGGCCGCGTTGGTAACACAGATCATGAAAACATCTCTATCGGTAAAGCTGGTCGTGCCCGTTGGATGGGTAAAAGACCTGAAGTACGTGGTGTTGTAATGAACCCTGTAGACCATCCACACGGTGGTGGTGAAGGTAAATCACCTATCGGTAGAAAGAGTCCTGTGACTCCGTGGGGTAAACCAACATTGGGTTACAAAACTCGTAAGAAAAATAAAGCGTCTGATAAATATATCGTAAAAAGACGTAAAAAATAACTTTGGCAAAAATAGGCTGATAAGGAGGTAAAAGCATGGGTAGGTCTCTTAAGAAAGGCCCTTTTTGCGACGAACACTTGATGAACAAGATCGTTGAGATGAATAAGTCTGGCGATAAAAAAGTATTCAAGACTTGGTCTAGACGTTCAACAATCTTCCCTGAGTTTGTCGGGCATACTATAGCTGTATATGATGGCAAAAAACATGTGCCAGTATTTATAACAGAAGATATGGTTGGTCATAAACTTGGTGAATTCGTTCCCACCCGTACCTTTAAAGGTCACGGTGACCATACCGAGCGTTCTACCAGTCTCAAATAGTGAAAAATCGCTAGAGAGGAGGAATAATTAGATGGAAGCAAAAGCTGTTGCTCGTTATGTTCGCATCGCTCCAAGAAAAGTCCGCATAGTTATGGACTTAGTAAGGGGTAAAAATGTTGCAGATGCATTAGCGATTTTAAGATTTACACCAAAGGCAGCTTCTCCAATCATTGAGAAGGTTTTAAAGTCTGCGGTTGCAAACGCGGAGCATAACTACGACTTAGATTCAAACAGTTTATATATAACACAGGCATTTGCTGATCAAGGTCCAACCCTTAAAAGGTTTAGACCAAGAGCACAAGGTCGTGCCACTAGAATAAACAAAAAGACTAGCCACATTACTATAGTAGTAGCGGAGAAAAAGGAGGGATAGTGAGTGGGTCAAAAGGTAAATCCAATAGGATTACGTGTAGGTATAATTCGTGACTGGGATGCCAAATGGTATGCAGACAAAAGAACTTATGTAGATACACTACACGAAGACTTAAAGATCAGAAAGTTTATCAGAAAAACCCTAGCTAACTCTGGCGTTTCTAGAATCGAAATCGAAAGAGCTGCCAATAGAGTTAGAGTTACAATCCACACTGCTAAACCCGGTATGGTTATCGGTAAAGGTGGTGCGGGAGTAGAAACCTTAAGAAAAGACATCGAGCGTCTTGTTGGCCAACAAAAAACTGGTAAAAAGCAAATCCATTTAAATATTGTGGAAATCAAAGCTCCTGATTTAGATGCTAACTTAGTGGCAGAAAATATTGCTGCTCAACTAGAAAGAAGGATTGCGTTTAGAAGGGCTATGAAACAAGCTATTACCCGTACACTAAGATCAGGTGCACAAGGTATTAAAACCAGTGTAAGTGGACGTTTAGGCGGAGCTGATATGGCTCGTACTGAATGGTACACTGAAGGAAATGTTCCTTTACAAACTTTAAGAGCAGACATCGATTATGGTACTGCAGAAGCTGATACTACCTATGGTAAAATCGGTGTAAAAGTTTGGATTTATAAAGGAGAGGTTCTTCCTGAAGCGAAGGCTAAAAAGGCTGAGGAAGGAGGAAAATAATCTATGTTAATGCCAAAAAGAGTCAAATTCCGTAGACCACACCGTGGTGGTATTAAAGGGAAATCTAAAGGTGGTACTAATGTAGACTTTGGTGAATACGGTTTACAAGCATTAGAAGCATCTTGGGTTACCAATAGACAAATAGAGGCTGCCCGTATTGCCATGACCCGTTATATCAAAAGGGGCGGTAAGGTTTGGATCAAAATTTTCCCACACAAGCCTATCACTGCAAAACCTGCTGAAACAAGGATGGGTTCTGGTAAAGGTTCACCAGAAAAATGGGTGGCAATTGTTAAACCTGGAAGAGTTATGTTCGAGCTTGCAGGTGTAAATGAGGAGACAGCAAGAGAGGCAATGAGACTTGCTGCACACAAACTACCTGTTAAATGTAAGTTTGTAAAAAGGGAAGAATTGGGTGGTGAAAACCATGAAGGCTAAGGAAACAAGAGAGCTTACCTCACAAGAGTTAAACCAAAAGCTTGACACCCTAAAAAGTGAGTTATTCAACTTAAGATTCCAGCTAGCTACTGGTCAGTTGGAAAATCCAATGAGAATTCGTCAAGTTAGAAAAGATATCGCTCGCATTAAAACAATTATGCGAGAAAGAGAATTAAAGATCAACGTACAGTAGCCGAAATTTGTTGAATTGAAAGGAGGCTCATTTTGATGGCAGAGCGTAATTTCCGCAAGGTTCGTATCGGTAAAGTCGTGAGCGACAAAATGGATAAAACAATTGTTGTATCCATCGAGACTACTGATAAGCATCCCCTTTATGGTAAAAGGGTGAAAAGAACCGTTAAGTTTAAAGCCCATGATGAAGAAAACCAATCTGGTATTGGCGATACAGTAAAAATCATGGAAACTAGGCCACTAAGTAAAGATAAAAGATGGCGCCTAGTGGAAGTAGTAGAAAAAGCTAAGTAGTTTAGACAAACCCATTGTTTGAAAGGAGGGCAAACCATGATTCAACAACAAACCACGTTGAATGTTGCCGACAACTCCGGTGCCCGTAAACTTATGTGCATTAGGGTGTTAGGAGGTTCCAGACGTCGTTTTGCTAATATTGGTGATATAATCATCTGTTCTGTTAAAGAAGCAACACCCGGTGGTGTTGTAAAAAAAGGTGAAGTAGTTAAAGCGGTTGTTGTTCGTTCATCATACGGTATTCGTCGTAACGATGGCTCATATATTAAGTTTGATGAAAATGCAGCTGTTATTATAAATGATGCAAAAAACCCAAGAGGTACAAGGATTTTCGGACCTGTTGCCCGTGAGTTAAGGGACAAAGATTTCATGAAAATCGTTTCATTAGCTCCAGAAGTAATCTAAAGCGAGGAGGTGGATCATGTGGCTCCTAAAGTACATGTCAGATCCGGTGACAAGGTAACAGTTCTTTCAGGTAAAGATAAAGACAAGCAAGGAAAAGTGCTTTCTGTATTCCCTAAAGAAGGAAAAGTTATCGTAGAAGGCGTTAATATAGTAAAAAGACATACTAAACCAACCCGTGAAAACCCACAAGGTGGTATCATCGAAAGAGAAGGTGCTCTTAACAGCGCTAAAGTTATGTTGGTATGTCCTCGTTGTAATAAACCAACCCGTCCTGCGAAGAAATTTTTACAAGACGGAAGTAGAGTTCGTCAATGTAAAAAATGCAGTGAGGTTATCGATAAGTAATTAACCTAGAAGGGAGGTTGCCTAAGGTGGCTAGACTAAAAGAAGTATATAACAAAGATATAGTACCTGCACTGATGGAAAAGTTTCAGTACACTAGCGTAATGCAAGTGCCTAAACTTGACAAAATCGTTGTAAACATCGGTGTTGGTGAAGCTAAAGATAATCCTAAAGTATTGGAAGGTGCAGTTAACGATCTAGGGATCATTACTGGCCAAAAGCCTGTAATAACAAAAGCTAAAAAAGCTATTGCTGGCTTTAAAATCCGTGAAGGTATGTCAATCGGTACAAAAGTAACCCTTCGTGGTGAAAGAATGTATGAGTTTTTAGACAGACTACTAAACGTTGCTCTTCCAAGGGTAAGGGACTTCAGAGGAGTATCTCCAAAGGCCTTTGACGGAAGAGGTAACTATACTTTAGGTCTTAAGGAACAATTGATTTTCCCAGAAATCGACTACGATAAAGTAGATAAGGTTCGGGGTATGGATGTGGTATTTGTAACCACTGCCAATACCGATGAAGAAGCACGTGAAATGTTACGGGCTTTCGGAATGCCCTTTAGATCCTAAGTAAAACAAAAGGAGGGAAAAAAGTGGCAAAAAAATCAATGATCGCGAAGCAAAAGCGTGAACCTAAACACAGCGTTCAAAAATATAACCGTTGTAAATTGTGCGGTCGTCCCCATGCATACCTAAGAGATTTCGGTATGTGTCGTATATGTTTCCGTGAATTAGCTTATAAAGGTGAAATTCCCGGAGTAAGAAAAGCCAGCTGGTAAGCTTAAGTCTTAGGAAGGAGGTAATTTAATATGACTATGACTGATCCTATTGCAGATATGCTGACTAGGGTAAGAAACGCCAATATGGCACTTCACCCTATCGTTGAGATCCCAGGTTCAAAAATCAAGAAAAACCTTGCTGAAATACTAAAAGCTGAGGGATTCATTAAAGATTTCGAGTGGATCGAAGACGATAAGCAAGGGATTATTAAAATTCACCTTAAGTACGGTGTGAGCCGTCAAAGGGTTATTACTGGATTAAAAAGAATCAGCAAGCCTGGTTTAAGAGTATATGCCAATAAAGATGAATTACCTAAAGTACTAGGTGGTTTAGGTATTGCAGTGATTTCTACTTCCCAAGGACTTGTAACTGATAAAGTTGCTAGAAAATTAGGTGTTGGTGGAGAGGTAATCTGCTACGTATGGTAATAGCCAAATAGCTTTTATCATTATGAACAGGAGGTGTGATCATGTCTCGGATCGGCAAAAAGCCTATAGCAATCCCTGCTGGGGTTGATATCCAAATAGATGCAAACAATGTTGTTACAGTTAAAGGACCAAAAGGTCAATTGGTGAAAGAACTTTCACCTGAAATGACCATTACAAATGAAGAAGGTAATGTAACAGTTACTAGACCATCTGATGTAAAAGAACACCGTTCTTTACACGGTCTAACCAGAAGCTTACTATCTAACATGGTTGAAGGTGTGACTAATGGTTATACAAGAAACCTTGAGATAATTGGTGTTGGTTACAGAGCTGCACTACAAGGTACAAAACTTACTCTATCATTAGGTTATTCTCACCCGGTAGAGGTTGAAGCTCCAGCTGGTATAACTTTTGAAGTACCTGCACCTACTAAAATCAGTGTAAAAGGTATCGATAAACAACTAGTTGGCCAAATGGCAGCTAAAATCCGTTCGTACAGAGAGCCAGAGCCTTACTTAGGTAAAGGTATCCGTTACGAAGGAGAAAAAGTTCGTCGTAAAGAAGGTAAAACGGGTAAATAATAACCGTTAAATTTTGTGAAAGGAGTGAATTTGGGTGATAAATAAAGAAAGCAAAAACGCTTCAAGACTTAAACGTCATGGAAGAGCCCGTAAAAACTTAGAAGGCACTTCACAGCGTCCAAGATTAAACGTTTTCCGTAGTTTACAAAACATGTACGCCCAAGTCATTGATGACACTACCGGCCACACACTTGTTTCTGCTTCAACCTTAGACAAAGAAATCAAAGCTAAGAACATTGCAGGCGGAAACATTGAAGCAGCTAAAGCTGTTGGAGAGCTAGTAGCTCAAAAAGCTTTGGAAAAAGGTATTAAAGCGGTTGTGTTCGATAGAGGTGGATATATATATCACGGTCGTGTAAAAGCTCTGGCAGAATCTGCTAGAGAAGCAGGCCTAGAATTCTAAAAGGAGGGGAACGAATGAAACGCATTGACCCTAGTACAATGGACTTAAGCGAAAAAGTCGTCAATATTAACCGTGTTGCTAAGGTTGTAAAAGGTGGTCGTCGTTTTAGTTTCAGTGCTCTAGTTGTAGTTGGTGACGGTAAAGGTCACGTAGGTGCTGGAATCGGAAAAGCTGGCGAAGTACCTGAAGCTATCCGTAAAGGTGTAGAAGACGCTAAAAAGAATATGATTCAAGTTCCTGTAGTAGGTACAACTATTCCCCATGAGGTACTTGGTAAATTCGGAGCAGGTAACGTATTACTAAAACCTGCATCTGAAGGTACTGGTGTTATCGCAGGTGGACCAGTTCGTGCAGTACTGGAACTTGCTGGTATTGGAGATATCTTGACAAAATCATTGGGTTCATCGAACTCTTTAAACATGGTTAATGCCACAATCGCTGGCCTTAAAGAGCTTAAGACAGCTGAGCAAGTTGCAAAACTTCGTGGTAAAACCGTAGAAGAATTATTAGGATAGGGAGGTTTTTTAAATGGCTAAATCACTACAAATTAAATTGGTGAGAAGTTTAATCGGCCGCAACAAAGACCAAAGGGTAATAGCCCAAACCCTAGGCCTAAAAAAGCTTCAGCAGGTTGTTGTTCAACCAGACAACCCACAAATTAGAGGTATGGTAGAGAAAATCTCTCACCTAATTTCAGTAGAAGAAATTAACTAGATAAGTCACCATTGCCATAAAGAGGGAGGTGCAAAGTAATGAACTTACATGAGTTAAAGCCTGCAAAGGGTTCTCGTACCGTAGGTAAGAGAAAAGGCCTAGGTATCGGTTCAGGTAACGGTAAAACTGCAGGTAAGGGACATAAAGGACAAAGAGCTAGAAGTGGTGGTGGAGTACGCCCAGGTTTTGAGGGTGGTCAAATGCCACTACAACAAAGGATTCCAAAAAGAGGCTTTACAAATAGATTTAAGACACACTGGGCAATAGTGAATGTCAGTGACCTTAACACCTTCGCAGCAGATACTGTGGTTACCCCAGAAATGTTAGTTGAAAAGGGTTTGATTAAAAACCAAGCCGACGGAGTTAAAATCCTTGGAAACGGCAATTTGGATGTGAAACTAACGGTAAAAGCACAAAAGTTTACAAAGTCTGCTGTTGAGAAAATTGAGGCTCTTGGCGGCACTATTGAGGTGATATAGTATGCAAATGGTTGAAACCCTAAGAAATGCTTGGAAAATAAGAGATCTAAGAAAGAAAATGCTATTTACCTTAGGTATGCTCGTTGTATTCAGGCTGGGTTCATTTGTACCAGTACCTGGTATAGATGCCAGTGGTATCGCTAGACAGATAGAAGCAGGGGGAGGACTATTTGGCCTCTTCGACATCTTCTCAGGTGGTGCCCTTTCTAACTTCTCAATCTTTGCCATGGGTATTATGCCATACATCAACGCTTCAATTATCACACAGCTTCTGACAGTGGTAATTCCAAAGTTTGAAGAATGGTCTAAAGAAGGTGAAGAAGGAAGAAAGAAACTAAACCAAGTTATAAGATATGCCACTGTTATCTTGGGAACCATCCAAGCAACAGGAATGAGCTTTGGTTTTAGTGGTAATATACCTGGTTGGAACGCCATGAATACACTGGAGCGTTTCGGGTCAATCTCCTTAATTGTTATATCATTAACAGCGGGTACAGCTTTCTTGATGTGGTTAGGTGAACAAATCACTGAAAAGGGCATTGGAAATGGTATCTCCTTAATTATTTTTGCAGGTATAGTCTCAAGACTACCTGTAATTACACTTCACCAAATCAGCCTAATCCAAGTGGGTGAGGGTAACATATTCCAAATGCTAGTTGTTATTGCTGTTATGCTTGTGGTACTAGTGGGAGTTATCTTTGTACAAGAAGGGGAAAGAAAAATCCCTGTTCAGTATGCAAAGAGGGTTGTTGGCCGTAAAATGTATGGTGGTCAATCATCTCACATTCCTTTAAAAGTAAACCAAGCAGGTGTTATACCAGTAATTTTTGCAACATCACTACTATTATTCCCAGCAACAATCGGCGAGTTTTGGGCAAACCCAATTCTAAGGGCCATAGCTAATTTCTTTGATGTACAAAGAGTATCTGGTCAGATTTTACAAGCCCTGTTAATTGTATTTTTTGCCTACTTTTATACAGCAATTACAGTTAATCCAGGTGAGCTTTCTGAAAACATGAAGAAAAATGGTGGTTTTATCCCAGGGATTAGACCTGGTAAACCAACATCTAGTCATATCGAAAGAATACTGTCTAGAATTACTTTAGTAGGTGCTTTATTCTTAGCTGCAGTTGTTGTTATTCCCTTTGCCATCAGTGGCCTTGTGGGAGTACAAATTGGTATCGGTGGTACATCCTTACTGATTGTAGTAGGTGTTGCCCTTGAGACCATGAAGCAGATCGAAGCACAGCTAATCATGAGGCATTATAAAGGCTTCATGGGTTAGTCCCTAAGGAGGCTAGAAATAATGAGATTGATACTTTTAGGACCGCCAGGGGCAGGAAAAGGCACCCAGGCAGTTACAATAGCTGAGAATTACCAAATACCTCATATCTCCACCGGGGACATATTCAGACAAGCACTGAAAGATGAAACGCCTTTAGGTATGAAAGCAAAGGAATATATGGATAAAGGGCAACTGGTTCCCGATGATATCGTTATTGGTATCGTGCAAGAAAGACTGCAACAAAAAGACTGTGAAAAGGGCTTTTTGCTAGATGGATTTCCACGTACCACAGAGCAAGCTAAAGCCCTAGATGATATCCTGATTTCAAAGGGCTTTCCCATTGACTACTGCATCAACATAGAAGTTCCCTTTGATGAGTTAATTGCAAGACTAACAGGAAGACGGGTATGCAAAAAATGTGGAGCTACCTACCACGTGCTCTTTAACAGATCATCCCAAGATGAAATCTGTGACAATTGTGGTGGTGAGCTCTACCAACGTGCCGATGACAAAGAGGAAACAGCTAAAGAGCGCCTATCAGTTTACGAAAAGCAAACTGCGCCTTTAATAGAGTACTATGAAGGTCAAGGTACATTGGTTAGCATTAACGGTCTGCAGTCTATTGACAAAGTATTTAATGACATCCAGGACGCCTTGCGAGGTAGCTGTAATGATAATCATTAAATCAAAAAGGGAAATTGAATACCTGCGGGAGGCCGGACGGATTACCGCAGGTGCTCATAAGGTTGTTGCTGAAAATATAAGACCGGGTATTACCACAAAAGCTCTAGATGACATTGTGGAACAATACCTTCTTGCTCAAGGGGCTCAGCCCGCCTTCAAAGGCTATCATGGTTTCCCCGCCAGTATATGTGCATCCATAAACCAAGAGGTTGTTCATGGCATACCTGGGGTTAAAACCTTAAAAGATGGAGATATTATTAGTATTGATATCGGTGCTAAGGTAAATGGTTATTACGGCGACGCTGCTGTAACCTATCCTGTAGGCAAAATTTCTGATGAAGTACAAAGGTTGTTAGATGTAACACGTCAGTCTCTCTACGAAGGAATATCCAAAGCTATAATTGGGAATAGACTTT
>CAYYRM010000055.1:4252-13071 GCA_964474005.1 uncultured Eubacteriales bacterium | reverse complement strand
AAAGGGGCGGTCGTACCTTTTAGCAAAGGCTTTGTTTTCCAAGTTTTTGTGAGAGTTTTACTACTTTTAACAAAAATCCTTCAAATTTATAGGGCTGGTTCATTTTGTCCATAATTGCAGTATCAAATTTATGGGTTTGGTCATAGATTTCTCCGAATTTTTCCCCATTCTCTAATTACTAAAGTTTACAATGCCTCACCTCTTTTTAATTGTGATACTTTTGGGTTAATTCTTATATAAAATGTCCTGCTAAAGCTTAAGGTTGGTGGATGAGCTACAGATTCTCTGTATTGCCCATTTACCTGTGACTAGGGCAGTTGGTAGCCCCCCTGGGGGCATTAGCCATTGTCCAGCCATATAGAAGTTTTTTAGACCTTTGATTTTACCGTTGTGTATTTTTTGGTCTCCTTTTGGTGTTGTACCAAAGGACATATATGCACCCTTATAAGCTCCACAATATCTTTCAAAGGTTATGGGTGTTGCCACATCTATCAAGGTTATTTTTCCTTGTAGTTCTGGGAACCTGTTCTCTATCCGCTCTATTATTGCTTCACCTAGTTTTTCTTTCTCGTTTTTGTATTCTTGTATGTTTCCTCGCTTTTCCTTCCACCAATGATAATTGGCGTTTATATAGGAGATTACTACGGTTTTTCCTTTTGGGGCAAATGTTGGATCATAGGAGTAGTTTTTCATTGATACTTGATTTAGTTTTTTGTCATCAAAGGAGAATTCTGGTGAATCAAAGAGGAAATCCTTAGGGTAGTTCGCCAAATCTGCATCTACTCCTAGGGCTACATATACCCCTGAAAAGACTGGATAATTTTCTTCTTTAGAGTATTTTCTCTGGAAATCATTATCTTTATATTTACCCTTTAGTAGTTGATTAAAGGTTATGTTAGTGTCACAGGTTGGCACAATATAGTCTCCATGTATCTTTGTACCATCTTTTAGGATAACACCTTTGGCAGTGTTGTTTTCTATTATTATCTCTTCTACCCCTTGACCTAAGTTTATTTTTCCACCTAGGCTTTTATATTTTTCTTCCATGCGTAGGGCGAAGGCTTTGGAACCACCCATTGGTATTCCACCATTATTTGTGGCAAGGGTAGCAAGGGTAAAGGGCAAAGTATAAGCACAATAGCTTACATGAATTCCAGCTTTTAAAGCTTCCCTAATAATGGGGCTTTTAAATCTAGTTAAATATTCTGAAATTGTAACTTTTTTAAGCTTGTTCATGACTGGAACCACATCCTTCATGGACATACCCAGTTTTATTTTCTCAACTAGCCCCATAAGGTCCATTGGTTTGTCAGATGGCATTTCAAAATTTAGATAAGCTTGTGTGTATTTTATTAGTTCTTGGATCTGAGGCTTATCTTCAGGTGATACTTCAATTAAGTGTTTTTCTAGTTTTTCAAGATTGGTCCATAGGGTTACAGTTTTCCCTTGGTGTTCCACAGTGGTAAAACTTTCGGGATTATAGATTTCCACGTTTTCCAGTGCCCCTACTTCTTCCCATAGCTTATATAGCTTAGTCCCTGGTTTTGTTCCTGTAAGCCAATGGATACAGCCATCGATATGAAAACCCTTTCGATCCCAGCCTGTGCACTCTCCCCCTGAGACTGTATGTTTTTCATAAATTACACTTTGGAATCCCGCCTTTTGTGCATAAATCCCTGCAGTAAGCCCTGCGATTCCTCCACCAATTATTATAATCTTTTGCATTATGTCCCTCTCCTTATTTAGGTATCTCAAAACTTCTATTGTGTATTTTACAATTACATTTTGGTGTACTGTAAAATTTTATCTATACATACTTTACCATGAATACTAAAAGAAAATAATACCAGTTTATTAATTTAATATTAATTAAGTACTAGGATTCCATATGGTTAGAAAGAAGGGAAATCTTTTGTGGTGAAATAAAAAAAGAACCTGGGATTAATCCCAAGTTCAATATCTATAACTTTTTGCAACGGACCCCAATGGATACTATGTGGAGCTGCCAAATTAATACCACACCATTATTTTTGATTTTTAAAATAAGTATGGTATTTTACCCTTATTTAGCGGATCTTAATTTAGAGATATCTCTCCAATTACTAGCAGTTATAATTTCAACATTAGATAGTTTATCCTATGGCCAGGTCCAACGCTAAGCATTGGGTTACGGGGGATGGGGGGTAGTTCTGGATTAAGGACAAAATCTAATAGCCTAGTCCACTAGCCTTCCGCCTTTATAGACGCTTTCGATATCAAAAAGGGTGTCTAAATTATCAATGGGATTTTCCTTTAGAACTAGGAAGTCTGCTGCTTTATTAGGGGCTAGGGTTCCGTATTTGCCTTCGATTCCCAGTAGTTCTGCAGCGGTTTTTGTTGATGCCACTATGGCTTCCATGGGGGTCATGCCACCTTTGACCATAAGTTTTAGCTCCATGGATGTTTGATCATGGAGGTTAAAGGGTGTACCAGAATCAGTTCCCATGGCTATTTTTACCCCAGCCTTATGGGCCTTTCTGAAGCTTTCTAGATGTGCTCCCATTACATTTTTTGATTTGTTTACAGCATGTTCAGGAATCCCTGCGGCTACTCCCTTTTCAACTATTTGGTATGGGGCAACAAGTGTTGGTACTAGGTACACTCCCTTTTCCACCATAAGCTCTATTACTTCGTCATCTAAGAAGATGCCATGCTCAACGGAATCTATTCCTGCCAATATGGCGTTTTTAATTCCTGTGGTTCCTTGGGCATGGGTTGCTGTTCTTTTGCCCGCTTTATGGGCTTCTTCCACAGCCACTTGCATTTCTTCTAGGGTAAGTTGGGGGGAACCTGGTTCAACACCTGGTGTCATTACCCCGCCTGTGGCCATGATTTTTATAACATCTACCCCAGCCTTTAACTGTTCCCTTGCAGCCTTTCTCACTTCATCTATACCATCACATTCCCTGCCCATGGGCCAACCGTGGCCTCCAGTCATGGTCAACACTTTCCCTGCTGCCAAAAACTCAGGACCTTCGATAAAGCCTTCTTTTACAGCATCCCGTAGATCTAAATCCACTCCCTCAGGTCCCCCTAAATCGCGGAAATAGGTTACCCCTGATTTAAGCTGTTTTTTAAGGTTTGCTACACCCCTTAGGGCAGCTTTGGTCACTGATTCCTTTGCCATAAAGCCAAAGGGGTCACCAACGGGTTCCATGGTGATATGGACATGACAATTAATCATACCAGGCATTATGGTTTTCCCTGTTAAGTCAACAATATTGACATCCTCACCAAGCTGAAAATCCTCAATTCTGCCTATTTGAAGAATAGTTTTACCCTCCACTAACATACCAGAGTTTTTAATTGGGATACCGCCGTTCCCGTCTATTAATGTGGCTCCTTTGTAAAAGGTTTTCTTTGTCATGGGTATTCCTCCTTTTGGGTAATATGTTATAAACGTTTTATTGATTACTCCCTATTTGTTATTTGTTGTATATTCTCCAATGAATTAGATAAATCCTTTAAGTTTTGAACTTATTCATTTTTTTGGCATCTAAGCTTCCTCGCGTTTTTGCGAATATTTCAACCTCAGCACTGTAACCGTCTTCATCTATTGCTTCAAACATCATTAGGCTTGAGATGTGTTCAGGGCCATCAAAAGTAATCTCGAAATTCCCTATCCTTACTGTGTCTCCCAGTTGAAATGTTTCAGTTATGTATGGATTTTCATTTTATCATTAGGTAAATTCCATAAAGTTGGGTTCGTTCCAATACTAAAGGAAAGCATTGGGCTACTGAGGGAGAGTCTAATGCAAAAAAATTAGACCCTTTATGGGTCTTGAAATTATGTTTATAATGTGTTGTTTCACCTATCCTACCATTGCTCTAAAGTACTTTATGGTTTCGTCGGAGAGTTCTATTTTAAAGGTACGATATTTGCCACTGGTAGTTGCGGTAATGGTTGCCATTCCATTTGGGTAGACATGTAAAGAGCCGATTCTAGCATTAGGACTTACTATGATATGCAAGCCAATTTCCTTAGGTTTACCTTCTTTTAGACTTATTCTGTACCAATTCAAACCTTCTATAAACCTTACACTTTCTCCTTCCAATTTAGCAAGATCATTTAAAAATGATTGGGCAAACTGTGGGTCTAGGGGCTTTCGAGGGTAGTCCAAAGTAATATTTCCGATCTTTTGTCTATCTGAGTTATAATCTACGTATGTGGGGTTTTCAGATTCAATTATGTATACTCCTGGCTCTAATATGACTGGGGAGAATGATAAAGAGTAGCTCCGATAGGTGGTCAGCAAGTTTATGATGAGGAAGACTATTGCTAATATAGTAGAAGGCTTTTTAATTTTTTCTTTTAATGGTATATACTCTTCATCCTTCTTTATCCTTTTGGGTATAAAGCCTACAAGTATTATAAATGAAAATGCAAATATATAGTAAGTCAGAAATAGGTCGTAATTGTTTGAAACAAATATATAATACCCTGTTATTAATAAGCTTATGATGGATGTTATGAGTAGTGTTCTTTTTAATATTGGGCGTATACTGAATTCTTCTGTGTTGTCCATTTTTCTTATCACTCCTTATCATGACGAAAAGACTATACTAAATACTTATTCTATAAAATATGGAAATATCCTTTTTTGCCTGAAGCACAAAAGAGCCATGTATGCATAAATGCACACGGCTCTTTAATCTATTCTTCTATATTGTGATTTTTGAATATCCTTATGGTATTGTCTTCTGATGCTAAATACTGGATTGTTACTGTGTCGCCTTTTTCAGTTATTACTAAGTTTACGTGGCTTTTGAAGGAACCTTTGTAGAGGTTAGGGTTTCCTTGTAGCTTTATATAGTAGTAGGTGTCTCCTTCTACTATTACCATATTGATTCTTTCAACTACTCCTTCAACCTTTGATAATTGGGATTCGTCGATTATGAAATCCGTATCCTTTCTTAGGCCTATTTCCACCATGTATTCTGCTTGGGCTGTTTCTATATTTCTTGATACCCCACTTCTCATAAAGTCCTCTACATTTACAAAGGCATACTCTGCAATGTTGTTATTGCTATCTTTAAGGGTCATAAAGTATGTTGGATGTCCACCTACACTTATTAGAACTGGTGGTGTTGCTCTGTAGCCTGCGTTTTGAACCCTTCCTTCTGCTATTGCCATGGCTTTTGTTTCAGTTGCTCCTGAGATACGGTAAAATGTTGTTTCTCCTGTTCTTGTGTCCATTAGCATAAAGCCCACTGTGGCTTCATCTGCCCCCCAGGATGTTATTCCTGTGTAGTAATATGCTTTTCCTTGGTTATATACTATGTTTCTACCACTGGAGAGCTTAAGTTGTCCTTGGTTTGATGGATTAAACCATCCATTGGGGTATCTACCCCAATCCTTTAATCTTCTGGCAAAAAAACTTTCAGGTACTACCCTGTCTACCCACTGGGGGTAGGCTGATCCTTTTTCATAGAAGGTTATTTCCCCATTGACAGCATCCACCACTAAAATACCTTCCACCACAGAACCGCCAAAACCTATGGTGTTGTCATATACGGTTATTATATAATGTGGGCGTCCAGTGTCGTCCACTTCAAAGGAGAAGTCTGTGTATCCTTTAGACCTTGAAAAATTGTTATACACATGTCTGTGGATATCGTTCCCCCAGTAAGCACTGGTTGAGTATTTGATTTTGTAATCCCTCACCCATTTTGTCTCCCTGGTATTGGCGTTTACCATTATATACCCTTCTGCACCTTCTGGGTTGTTACGCCATTTGAAAAATCCCCTGTATTGTAGTGGAGCTACCCAGTATAAATGTCCGTCTATGGTTTGTAAGGTGAAGTCCCCTTCCCTAAGCTCAAATTGTGAGCCTATACCAGATTCACTGCCCAATCTATTTTCAGCGTGCCTTAGGGCATCAGAGCTGTCTAGGATTCTAAGTCTTGATGTATCTATTACTTTAATTTCTTCACTAAATTCCTTTTCCTCGATGTCTCCAATTAGAGCATAGCGTTGTTCGTGAGTGAATATGGCGGATGTAAAAAAAGTGTATCCTATCATTACAACTATCATTAAGATTGGTATTACTAAAAAGAATTGCAACATACCCTTTTTTGTTGCTGTTAAATAGGTTCCTACTACACCTAGATATAGTATTAAAATTATCCATGAGGACGCAAAATTAAATACCAATAGTGGTGGTAAGAATAGCCAGATAAAAAATAAGAATAATAGGGTTACTAATCCTATTACGAATAAATCTAAAACTTTAAATGATTTTCCCATGTTAAAACCTCCCTACGATATCTATTATTATATATTCAACTAACTATAGCTACTTCCCTCTTTTTTAAACCCCATTAAAGAATTTAACCCCTATTTAATATAGGGGAAATTTTTAGGCTATATTATTTTTTAGCTTTTGCTTTTTTACGACGGTGGTTCCAGCTGCCAAATAATGCTGTTACACATCCTAGGGCAAAGGATATAAAGATTACAAAAAATAGTGGTGTTTCATATTTTGCAAACATAAGGTTTACCGTTACCTTTTGGGTGTTGATTACTGCAAAAATTATTACTAAGGTCAAAAGTACTAGCACAAATATTGTGTGTGCACTGATGGATTTTTCTTCGGGTTTTATAATAGGTTGTTGATTTTGCTCTGGGGTAGGGTTAAGGTTTTCCTTTGTCATATATCTCACCTCCAAATATAGGGTATATGATATATGATTTAATTCTACATTTTTCTTTAATTTCCTTTAATTATTTATTATCTATGAAGGATTTTACCATACCAGCTATAGCATCTATATTGCTGGGGTCAGTATCATAGTTCTTCGGTGTAGTCAATTAGTCTGATAGAGCTGCCTTGATGTTTTGACTCTTTAGCTATTCTAACATTGCAAATTGGTCCTGTTCATAATCTTTCGTATTGCTCATTTTTGTTTCCCCCTTTTTGTTAGAAAAAAAGACCCCAATGCTTTCGCACCAGGATTTAGGGGATAGCTGACATGGGGTCTTAAGCAAGTCAATAAACGGAATGGGTAGAATTTTGACTTATGGTGGTAAATTTCTGAGCAAGGATTACATTTCCCTTGATTGGGCAGTCATCCACTGTTTCAAAGTTGAAACCTTGAAGGATTTTTTCTTTTAGATCAATATATTCTTTACCTGTTAGTCCACCTGTTATTTTGATTTTATTGTTTAAGTTTAAGAATTCTTGGGTAAGTTTTATGGTTTCTGTTACTGGATTATGCATGCCAATAAGTATTGATACAAGCATGTTTTCCCTTGTGGTTTCCAGGGTTAACCCAGTAAAGCCACCCCTTTTTAGTTCCAAACTTTGTCTGTCCCCAGCAAGGTATGGTTGGAATTCCACAGTTTTGCTTTCTAGTCTATTTTGGATAACCTCGGGCAAGTAAGTTTGGTAAAAGTGATTTATGTCCATTTCGCTATAGAATTCTTTCCTGAACCAGTCTATGGCAAATCCCCCTACTGTTATGGCAAAAATCTGCCACATACCTGGTGTTGCAGCTCTGCGTAGGTAGTAATTTTTATTTACCACTGGCTTATCAGTGAGTATTGATACCATTTCGCTACTTCCTGAGATTACTAGGATATCACCTTTTTTTGTATTGCCAGCTCCCACTTGGGCTGTGGCTGCATCGTTTCCACCTAAGGAGACAGGAATACCTTCTTTAAGGTTTAGCTGTTGGGCTATTTCTTTTTGCAATGTACCTAGTATGGTGCCAGATTGGTGAATTTCAGGGAGTTTTTCCATGGGTATTTTAAAGGTTTCACATATTTCCTTTGACCAACTTGTATCTTTAACAGTTTCATATAAACCCATCATTGATGCGTTCACATAGTCTGTTGCCCAAAGGCCTGTTAGTTTTTTGTATATGTATGTGTTAAAGTGACCTATTTTATGTGTGTTTAAGAATATCTCTGGTTCATTTTCGTTCATCCACATCATTGATGTTAATGAAGCACCACCTGTAAAGGGTAGTATCCCAGTGATTTGTTGAAACTTATCTTCACCCATTTTGTTAAGTATTTCTTGGGTTTGTTTTCTACTTCGCCTATCTAGGTGAGTAATTATAGGGTATAGGGCTTGACCCTTTTCATCCATCAAGACCACTGAGGGAGAAAATGTATCGTATGTTATTAGCTCCACTTTGTCCAAGTGTTCCTGCATTTGTTTTGTACATTGGATGAGTCCGTCAAATACTATGTCAGGATCTAACTCTACTTTGTCGGTGTCGTAAACATTGAAGTCATAGGGGGATTTTGCCCAAGCTAAGGTTTCTAGTTTTTCGTTTACGATAGCTGCTTTTACTGATGATGTTCCAAAGTCAATTGATAGTATGTACATTTATTTCCTCCTTGGTTTAGTTGATTAAGGAAAGACTTACTCTGTTGTTTGCCAGTTGGGTCGGTCCCAACGCTAAAGCATTGGGCTACGGGGGAATGGGTGTTAGTTCACTCTGCCCTTTTTGGGGTTGTTCTTTTGAATATTTTGATGGCGAAGGGTATCAGTATTAGTGCTATTGGTATAGTTATGGCTATTATTACTATTATTGATATTACTAAAGTTAGTATTGTTTCAATTAAGGATAGTAATGGGTTTGCTGTTCCTCCCGTGGCTGCAGTCACTGCTAGGTGGGTGGTGTTTGAGAAGAGGTCTGTGGCTAGAGCCGTTCCTCCCCCTGCCACTATGGCTAGGGCCCATTGGTGAATGGGGTTTATTCCTGTTATGAATGATGCCGTTAAGATGGTTCCTGCGGCTAGTGCTAAGGGGACACTTATTATATTTACT
>CAYYRM010000055.1:0-4242 GCA_964474005.1 uncultured Eubacteriales bacterium | reverse complement strand
CACGGTATTTCGTAAGCTATGACTTCTATTAGGGTTGCTACTATAAGGATAGCTAGTACTTCTTTGGATGCTAGCCATTGGAATTCTGGGGATAAGGTTAGGTAGCCCCTGGTTGCAGCTATGTTCATGGTAAGCATGGGAATAAATAGGCGAAAGCCACTGGCAGCGCTCAGGCCTAGGCCTAGTAGGAAGTTTATGAATATGGGGATCACCGCCTTTTTTGATTTGGGAAGTTGGAAGGTGAAGGTTCGTTTTTTGGGAAAGGTTAAGATTTTTTTGTTAACGCGGAAATATACTGCTTTTTCTTTGGGTCTTGGGAATGCACAGATTTCAATGAAAAGGTCAAAATCAAAGGCTTAAAACCTTTTGATTTCACTGATTTTTATGGATCTCACTGGGTTGATATTATCTAGGGTCTTTTATCTTATATTTAAACTTCACCTTCACTTAAAACACATGGCACCACTTTGATCTTATCTTGGGTATCGGTTTAATAGTAGCACAGATACCACTGTTAAGGGCTTTTCACTGATACCACGGCTTTTTTAAATAGCTTTTTTAAACAGCTTTTGGGGTTTGTTTCGGTCTATCTGGGTGGTTCGGTAGATTTATAGATTGTATATTATTTTTTGATGGGACCAATATAAAAAAGTAAGGTACCAATAAACTTATTTTTTAAATTACTAAGGTTTATTTAGTGTAGATGCCTTTTAGTGAAGGTTAGTGTTTATGGCCTTTTTTCACACTACATTTCACTAAATAAGCAATAAAGCGTACGAGATTTAAACATCACCTACTTTGAACCCTCTAAAATAAGCTAATTGTAACCTGTTACCCTATTCTGCCTTTGCACTTGAGTCCATTGCACATTTCGCAGGTCAGGAGCACACAAGGTGCTCCCCTACATTTCTGGGCTACGAAGGTGAGAGAAGGTCTTACTCAAGGAGGCACGTCCCATAATCAGAACCGAAGGTTCCTACTCAGAGCCTGAAAAAGGCTCCTACTTCAAAACCGTATGTTTCCTGCTCTGACCTTAATACCCTGGATACTTATCCCACCACTGTTTTGTGTCTTGGTGTTTTGTTAGTAGGTCATGGGCTAGTTGGGTAAGTTCTTGTTTTAGTTCTACCCTTTCTACCCAGTGTTTAGGGATACTGTTAACTCCCAAGTATGCTCCTAAGATGTTGCCTGTTATGGCTCCTGTGCTGTCACTGTCTCCATCATGGTTTACTGATGTTATGAGGGCTTGTTTGAAATCTTTTTTGTATTTGATGGCACAGTATACTGATATGGCTAGTGCTTCTTCTCCAACCCATCCTTCTCCTAGGATTTCTATGGCTTTTAATGGGTCCATATCAGAACAGGATAGTTCTAATGCTTTTTTAAGTATATCAGATGTCTCTTGGTGGTCTGGGTATTTTTCTAGCTCTTTTAGGGAGTCACTCACCGCTGTTTCTAGTTCTTCCCCTTCTATTATTAGAGATATTATATGTGCTAGGGCTCCAGCGGATAAATACCCAGATGGATGTCCGTGGGTTATGGCTGCAAATTCCATGGCATATTGAAAGGCATTCTTTTTATCAAAGAAGAGACCAGCGGGTGCAACCCTCATTACCCCACCACAACCTTTACTGTGGTTGAGTTGTTCGTTTATTGTACCCATTTTCCCGCTTTGTAGTGCTGATATACAGGTTTGCCCTGGTGCTCTGCGAATATGTAATTCTTTTACCCCAAATAACCAGCCATCATACATCCAATTATTTGTTTCATCCTTGGGATAGCCTTGGGTGGCTAACCAGCGTAGGTAGGCATGATAAACCATGGTTGGGAAGTGGGCGATTCCCCTTTCCATTCCTCGGGTTTGAGTTCTTAAAATACCTTCTGCTGTGAACATTAACATCTGAGTGTCATCGGTGATTTCAGCATTGCCATAATTGTTTATAACTAAGTCTTGGATACCCCCTTGACCGTAGTCCCTTATGATTTCTTCATATCGTTTAAATTCCACTGGCCAACCCAATGCATCACCAATAGCTCCCCCCAGTATGCAACCAAGAAAATACTCTGTGGTTCTTTTCAAAATATCCACCTCTCCCACTTTTTATTTATATAATATCACACATTGTTGACAACTGTATGTCATTACCTTACTAACTACTATATCCCACTATTTCTATACCCGCATATTGACTTGTCATATCAACTATTTTTTTGTCATTTTCATATAGAGATAGATTAACTTTACCTCCAAGTCCTTCTTTAATAGTTCTGGACATTATTCCTTTATTTGGTGCTTTCAGTTCCCCGTAAGAGTTAACTTTTGCTTCAATATGGAGTTTTAAATTCTTTTTCCTTATTTCTAACGAAATAGTTTCTTTATTTATGGAGAAACTATTTAGCTTTGATCTGTTATAGGTAGCAAAGCGGTATTCTTTTCCTTTATGATGAAAATTTACAATAAATCCATCAAAAGTTAATCCTAGATAGGGTATTTCTGCAACACTACATATGATACTATCCTTGCTGCTTTTAAAGTTATTGCACTGTATCCAGATATATTTTTTAGGAAACGATGTTCCCCAGTCTTTTTCTATGTATCCACGGTCATTTGCAAACTCTATTTCCTTTAAACCATAATTTATGTAACCATTAACATCATGATTCATGCTTATAACACCGTGGTTGCATTCCATTTTTGGGATATATCCAAAGCATCCCATAATGTTAGGATGAAGAAGTGAAGTATTTATTTTAGTGAACTCTCCATACATTAGATGCCCTTCTATAGATATATCTTCATTTGACAAATTAATCTTTATTTCTCTATCAGTAAAAAAATTGTTTCCGATTTGTACTTCAAAGGGCTTATCCGATGTTTTAAAAGCTTCTATGGGGTATTTAAAATAATGGGTTTTTATTGGAGGTGATGTTATAACTTGTACAAAACTGTGTGGGTCTGTTGCGTTTAAGCTAACCCCCGGGATAAAAGAGATTATCATTTTTGTTTTGTCACTTACTTGTTTGTAATACCATCCTTCAAAATAATTCTTGTAATTCATTTTCCCCTGAAAAAGGATTGGGTTTTGGATTTTTTGTAATTTATCCATCTTTTTCTCCTTTATTTCTTATCTTAAGCTTACTTCTTTTGTATATTATTTCTAGTTACTTAAGTTCAATACAAGATATGATATACAAAAACCAGACCATTTTCGAACCCTCTGAAAAAGTCTATTTTTTAAATAGTGTTCAAAAGCCTTCAGATTCTAGGTACAAAATGTAATAAGCAGACAAAGTCTGCTTTCGCTATGGAACCCTAGGTTCCCTTCGATGGCTTTCAGCATCACCATCCTCCTAGAACGGCAGGGGTCTTCCCTACAACCCCAAACTTGTGATTTATACTCTTTTTATTTCCGTGAGGATGATGGGGTTTTCGCAATAACATCGTAGATGGAGTTTTCAGCGGTCTTCCATTGTCACGTTTATATTTCCACTTTATCCCCTGTATGTAAATAGATTATTTTGTCTCCTAGGGTTTCTTTTAAGATTTTAAATGCTTTTTTCCCTGTGCAGTGGGCGGTGTAGATTTTATTTATATTGAATTTTTGCATATTCCTAGCAAGGTTTTGAATGTATTCTGGGGTTTCGCCTAAGCGGTCTCTAAAGGGTACTGCCATTAGGTGGAACCCCCCTGTTACTGAGTTAATCTTTCTAGTTGGGAATACATCTTTTATATGCTCTACCATATTTGATATTCCATTATGGCTACAACCAGTTATGATATCTAATGTTTCACCGTTTCTAAAGCATAGGGAAATCTCGTGTTTGAAGTCGTCTTGAAATAAGCTTCCATCGATCTCCACATGCATTTCTTTATTTGATTCCCCCATGGGAAAAGGGTACTGGTGTGAGTTTGGTATTAGGTGTATGTTGGGACGGATTTCCATGATGTCTTCAATGAATGTTATTCGGTGTGAGTATTCTTCAAATATCCTTTTTTCTACTCCGATATTTTTGTTAATGAGAAACATTTTAAAGTAGTAGTTTTTTGTGGCATGTTTGCTCATATAAACCTTTGCCTTTTTATTAAGCTGCAAAAATGCATATAGCCCACCACTGTGATCTGCATGGGCATGGGACAGAATGGCTATTTCTATATCCTCTAAATTAATACCCAATTGCTCTGCATTGTGAATAATGGCATCGGAGTCACCGGCATCGAATAGTATTTTGGTTCCTTTATGG
>CAYYRM010000054.1:0-13156 GCA_964474005.1 uncultured Eubacteriales bacterium | reverse complement strand
GTATAGTAAATACTGACCTAGATTATGTTCTAAGAATGGGCGGGTACATGCTATTGGTTACATTGTTTGGAGCAATGGGTGCCGTTGGTCGTAATATTGTTTCCAGTGATATATCCCAACGCTTCGGTGCGGATTTAAGGTCTGATTTGTTCAAGAAGGTTCAGACCCTATCCTCTGATAGTATAAATGAATTAGAAACAGCCTCATTGATTACAAGACTTACTTATGATGTTACACAACTAAAGGATTTTGTATATCGAATGATGCGTATTTTTATTAAAGCACCTATTATTTGTGTCGGTAGCATTATTATGGCTATTTATTTAAACCCTCCCATGTCCTTAGTTCTAGCGGTAGTTGTACCTATTATTGGGGTTTTGATTGCAATGAACTTAAAGGTGGGATATCCATTCTTTAGAAAAGTTCAAAAGGCCATGGATAAGTTAAATGGTGTTATGAGAGAGCATTTGGCAGGAATAAGGGTTGTTAAGGCATTTAACCGTTCAAATTATGAGGTGAACAGGTTTAAGGGAGCAAATGACAATCTTGCAGCTGTAACCAGAAAAGCCATGCAGGTCATGGCTGTATTTTCCCCAGCTATGACTTTGACTGTAAACTTAGGGATTGTGGCAGTGCTATGGTTTGGAGGGTATTCCGTAAGGGCTGGGGGCATGGAGGTTGGTAAGGTTATAGCATTTATCAACTACATGACTCAGATTCTTCATTCATTGATGATTATTTCCAGGGTGTTTAGTAATTTTGTAAGGGCCAAAGCCTCGGCAGAAAGGGTAAATGAAGTATTCCAACATAATAACCCCATCGAAGATACTAATAACTTAGTAAAAAATCTCAAAAGATGTGGAAAGATTATATTCAAAGATGTAACCTTTTCCTATGGGGAAGCCAGTGAGCCTGTCCTTAAGGATATCAATTTGGAATTTAGCCCAGGGGAAACTGTAGGGATAATTGGTTCCACAGGCTCAGGGAAGAGTACTTTAGTTAACTTGATACCCAGATTTTATGATGTAAGTTCAGGTAGTATCACCATAGATGGTGTGGATATTAGAAAGCTTAGCCCTAAAAGTATAAGGGAAAAAATCGCCATTGTACCCCAGAAAACTTTGCTATTTACAGGAAGTATTTTAGATAATATAAGATGGGGTAGGGATGATGCATCAGAAGATGATATTGTATTAGCTGCAAAGCTGGCCCAAGCCCATGATTTTATTTCCTCTTTTCCTAAGAAGTATGAAACCCTTTTAGGTCAGGGTGGTGTTAACCTCTCTGGGGGACAAAAACAAAGGGTTTCCATAGCCAGGGCATTAATTAAAAATGCCGAAGTTTTAATCATGGATGACAGCACCAGTGCTGTGGATGTTACCACAGAGGGAAAGATACGAGAGGGGTTAAAGCTTTATGCTGCAGATTTGACAAGTATAATAGTTGCCCAAAGAATTACTTCAGTTTTGGCAGCAGATAAAATAGTTGTATTAGATGAAGGAAAAATAGTTGGAATGGGATGCCATGAAGAACTGATGAAAACATGTACCGTTTACCAGGATATATTCCACTCCCAAATTGGAAAGGAGGCGGTATAGTGAGTACTGAAAGTAGTCAGAGGAAAATTGATCCTAAAGTGGAGCAAACCCCTAACCTTTCTGTTTTACAGGGTGGCAATCGCCGGGGTCAGCGTGGTGCTCCCGTGGTTAAACCAAAAAATATAGGAAAGACCTTAAGAAATTTGTGGACTTATTTCCAAGAACAAAAAAAACTACTTTTATTATTGTTGATGGTGATCGGCGTTAGTACTGCCATTGGTCTTTGGGTGCCATATACAATAGGCAGGGCGATAAATGCTCTGGAGCTCATAAGTAACGGCGGGGATTTATCTCTTTTATGGGTCATTATTATTCCACTATGTTTTGCTTATGTGGTAGATGCTTTTATTCATGTTGCCCAAGAGTGGGTTATGGCAGGTGTTGGCCAACAGATAGTTCTTAGATTAAGGAAATCATTGTTTGATAAACTACAGAAACTCCCTTTACAGTTTTTTGATACCCGTACCCATGGGGAAATCATGAGTAGGCTATCAAATGATATAGAAAATGTCAGCAGCACCATAGCACAATCCACCACTCAGCTTATGTCCAGTGTCCTTGTGATAAGTGGCTCCTTTGTAATGATGCTTTACCTAAGTCCATTACTTACCTTGGCAAGTGTTATCACTATCCCTTTGGTGTTTGTTGTCTCTAAAACCATAGCCAAAAGGACGAGGATGTATTTTAGAAAGCAACAGGAATATCTAGGTATGTTAAATGGGCACATTGAGGAGATGGTATCGGGTATACATGTGGTAAAGGCTTTTAATCAAACAGATAATGTCATAAATCAATTTGATGAAATAAATGATAATCTCTGTAGGGTAGGTATAAAAGCACAGATTTGGTCTGGTTTTGTTATGCCACTGATGGGGGTTATAAAAAACATCGGCTTTACTTCCGTGGCAGCAGTTGGTGGGATAATGGCAGTGCGCGGCTCCATAGATATATGGATTATCGCTAGTTTTACCATCTACTCAAAACAGTTCGCCAGGCCATTGAACGAGGTTGCAACCATTTTTAATACTTTGCAGTCAGCCATTGCCGGCGCTGAAAGGGTATTTGAGCTATTAGAGGAAGATGAGGAACCTGATAATAAACATAACTCTGTAAAGATTGACAATCTAAAGGGACACATAGTTTTTGACAATGTCTCATTTAGTTATTCCTCTGGTGAAGAGGTATTGAAAAATATCAATTTTGAAGTACAAAGGGGGACATCTGTGGCATTGGTTGGTCCCACGGGAGCAGGCAAAACCACCATTGTAAACTTACTTACTAGATTTTATGATGTGAATAAAGGTAGCATATTATTAGATGGTACTGACCTTCGGGATTATACAAGGGAATCATTACGTGAAGCCTTCGGTATAGTGTTACAGGATACTTATCTTTTTTCAGGGACCATAAAGGACAACATTAAATACGGTAACCTTGATGCCACTGATGATGATGTCAAAAATGCTGCGGTGCTGGCCAGGGCCCATTCTTTTATTAAACGCCTACCAAAGGGATATGATACTGTTCTATCGGAAAGTGGATCAAACCTAAGTCAAGGGCAAAGGCAGCTAATTGCCATCGCCAGGGTTATTTTAGCCAATCCAGCTATCTTAATTTTAGATGAAGCCACAAGTAATATAGATACAAGGACAGAGCTTCATATCCAAAGCGCCATGTTAGAGCTTATGAAAAATCGCACCACATTTATAATTGCCCATAGACTCAGTACCATTAGAGATGCAGATATCATAATGGTAATAGATGGTGGCCAGATAGTGGAAAGTGGTAACCATGAAACCTTGCTTCATAAAAAGGGTGTTTACCATAAACTTTACATGAGCCAATTTAAAAATATTGCTACGTAAGAGATTTAGGGAGGGAATTTATGTTTGAATTTCGCTTTGATAAACGAGAGTTGGTAGGAATTTTACTGGTTAGCTTAGCTTTATTTTTATTTTTCAAATATCCAGTTTTAAAAGATAAGTACACCGATTATAAGATTGATAAACTGGTAGAAAAGGAGCGGTATCAAGAGGCATATGACCTTTTGAAAGAGATGGATTACGTGCGTCCTCCTTTTGTTGGTGGTGGAGTTGTTATAGATGGAGATAACGTTAGGGCCAAAGAGTTTTGTTGAACAAAAACATTTCGTCAATATCTTAAAGTGTGAAATTATGCTAGGAATAAACCAATGGTCTAACAATAAATATCAGGGTTTTGAATATAAGATTGAATTATTAATAAGATTTGGTTATAAAGATATATTGCAAGAATTAGCGGATAATTATGCTAAAGAGCTAGGTGCCAGTTGGGTGCCTATAATAGAATCTGGCCTTGTGGAATTAAGTCCAGAAACTTTAAAACATATTAATATATACTATTCAAAAGATGGAAATGAATAATTGAAGGGGGTAAGATTTATGAGTATTAGGGTGGAAGTACTTGATAAGAACAGTATAGAAGTATATTCAAATATCCCCATAACATATAGCACAGATTATTACCTTAAACCTGAGCTAATTAATGACGGCTTGGGTGGGATAAAATTTATTGAAGAAAAGCTATCTGAAATCTTGCATAAGGACTATGATGACGGAGAGACCCCTGTTAACTGGGCGAAAGAATTCGATATCTCCAATTGGGTAATCTTTGTTGCCAAGGATGAACTAGGTTCTATTTTAGGTGGAGCTACAGTTGCCTTTAACACTAAGGGAGTAAACATGCTTGAAGGTAGGGATGATTTAGCAGTGCTTTGGGATATTAGAGTAAGCCCACAGGCTAGGGGCAAGGGTGTAGGGAATATGCTTTTTACCGCAGCTAAAAACTGGGCAAAGGAAAAGGGATGTACACAGCTTAAGGTGGAAACCCAAAACACGAACCCAGCTGCATGTAAATTTTATGTGTCCCAAGGATGTAAACTGGGGGGACTAAATAGATATGCATATATCACTGAACCTGAGTATGCCCATGAAGTTATGCTGCTGTGGTACTTGGATTTATTAGAGTGATTTGTACTTAAAATGTAAATAAAAAAGAGCCATAACCTTAAGTTGGTATGGCTCTTTTGGCTTTTCACAATAGTATTTCATAATCACGTTTTGCATAAATAACCCTAGTTATTGTAATAATTTTATTCTGCTCATCTACCCAATAAAACATGATGTAGTTCTGAAATAAAAGTTTTCTATATTCATGTTTTAGTGGTCTGATTGGAGTATATACTTTATTGGCATATGGGTATAGTATCAACTTATTTGCCGCTTCAACAAACTCAGTAGCCAATTTTAATGCTGCGGATGGATTTTTTAATTCACTGCTAATATATTGCACGATTTCAATCATATCTTGCCTAGCAATAGGCAAGTATTCTACTTTATACATCACCCTCAATGGTCTCCTTTAATGCTTTAAAAACATCTTTAGAGGAGTAACGGACATTAGTAAGATTTGCTTCTTTCTCTGCTTCTTGCAGTTTAAAATATATATCACTTTGAAATTGCAGGTTTTCAAAGGCTTCCATGCTCATAACCACCATATCTCCATAACCATTTTTGGTAAGAAAGACAGGCTTTGCTGTTTCGTGTACGATCTTAGATATTTCAGCAAAATTGTTTCGTAAATCAGAAACAGGTCTTATGGTTTTCATAATAACACCTCCTGTGCTATTATTTTATCATTATTATGCTAAAATGTAAATTTTTAAAGATTATCATGTTCTTTGTGGATTCTAACAGTGTTCATCGACCCAGCATGTTTACACAAAATAGTAGTTTCCGTGGTTAGATGAATGTTTTTTACTTTTTCATTATAGCCTTTATAGACTTCTTCTATATTTCATGTGTCACCTGAAAGGATGTGTCAATATCCTTTGCTATGTAATGGCATTTTGCCTTAAGGCAATTGCTACATTGTAGATTAAGATTAGATAGTTCAGAGAATCTTTGGGGGTATTTATAGTGCATATATTCCCACTGAAATAAGATGAGTAGCGATAGCCCAACTAAACTATAGGTCCAAAAGGTTCTAATGAATATGTAGGGCGAAAACATCATTATATGCCCCCAATTAAAAATCCTACATGTATTACAGCATTTATTCTTTATTATTAGAGACCTAAAAGGGCACCAGATGTTGATACAAAACTCGTCACTGAACCACAGGATACGTAGTTGTTAAACTTAGGGAGAAAGACTTGGAACATCTCCACCATAAGTAAAAACCAGATAACGTGATAGGTCTTAAATAGTCCAAAATCATGGTAGATTATTTTAGCTAATAGCTCCTTGTTAAAGATCATGAAATACATTGAAATTAGTAATAGGATAGAACGAAAAATAAATTTCTTCTTATGTAATGTAAGCATAGCACCATTCCTTTAGCTGTTTTGTGTACAGAATAATTATACTACAAAAAGATATTATTGGAGTTATTATTTTTAAGAAGAGTAAAGCACACCGGCTTATAATCATTCTTAATTTCCCTGGAAAAATAAAGCCTCTCACAGAAAATATATGTGAGAGGCTTTTGGGATATTGTGAAAAAGCTTTTCAGAGCACTGAAAGGTTTATTGTTAAGAAAATGTTATGGTTTAGTTCCTAATATTCTTTTAATATAAATAGGAAGACCTTGGAAGAACTTATTAAACTAAATAATCTTAATGGAAGTATAAATCAGGTCAGGTAACCTTAATGAAATATTAACAATAACATAACATTCCCTTTGAGAAAATATGGTATGTTTTACATCAAAGGAGTGGTTTTATGTACCTACAGGAAGATAACACTGAAAACCATAAATTAAATGAAAAAGCATTATTGGAAGAAATCCTTAAATCTCAAAATATAAGAAGCTTTTATCAGCCAATAGTTTGCCTTAAAACAGGGGAAGTGGTTGGTTATGAAGCATTAAGCCGGGGTCCTAAGGAAAGTCCTCTTGAATCACCAGATAAATTATTCGCCTCTGCAAAAGAACACAAAATGCTATGGGAAACAGAAAATCTTTGTCGTGCTAAATCCATTGAGCATTTTGGTAAATTAAACGCAGACTATTACCTTTTCCTTAATGTAGACCCTGAAGTAATTAATGATCCTAAGTTTAAAGAAGGTGTTACAAAAGAATACCTTAACCAACATAATCTCGTGAGTAATAAAGTGATATTTGAGATAACAGAAAAGACTTCCGTAGAAGATTATATAAATTTTCGTAAAGTGATAGAGTATTATAGAAACCAAGGTTATAAAATAGCATTAGATGATACTGGAGCAGGATATTCAGGAATAAAAATGCTCCTTGAAACACATCCAAATTATATTAAAATTGATATAGACCTTGTCAGGAACATAGATAAGGATAATTATAAACAACATTTTATTAAGCAATTCTACCAATTTGCTAAAACATCGGGTATGGAAGTAATCGCTGAAGGAATAGAAACCATAGATGAACTAAAGACTTTGATTGATATAGGAATTCAATACGGTCAGGGATATCTCATACAAAGACCCCAGGAGCATCTGTCTAAAATTGACAAAGGAATAGTAAGGTTAATTAAAGAGAGCAATAAAGGAAAAAGTTACTACTATAAAAATAATCCTTTGGAACACACGGTGGAAAATATAGTTAGATATGATAAACCTTTTCCTTCAAGCACCCCTATAATTCAAGTGGTGGAGTATTTTCAAATATATCCAAAACTAAAGGGTATTCCTATAGTGGATCATAATCAAATAGTGGGGCTGTTAATGAAGGAACAATTAACTTTAGCTCTTTCATCTATGTATGGCTATGCCCTTTATTCAAAGAAACTTGTAAAGGATATAATGAACATCAATCCATTGGTAATAGAAGCCAATGCATCCATAGTAACAGCATCAGAAACTGCGATGAAAAGAAAAGATAAACATCTATACGACTATATCTTGATAAGCAAGAACAATAAATATCTTGGGATTGTTACAGTGAAAGGACTTTTAGAAAATGCAACAAAACTAGAAAAAGAAAGTGCCAGAAAAAGTAATCCTCTTACCGGGCTTCCAGGGAATAAGCTTATAATAGAAAAGTTAGAAGCTCTATTAGAAGGTAAAAAGAAATTTTACATAGCATACATCGATTTAGATAATTTCAAACCTTATAATGATGTTTACGGATTTATTGCCGGAGATAGATTATTAGTATTTTTAGCAGAGCTACTAAAAGAAAAAATGAGTCGTTTCGACAATATGTTTTTGGGTCACGTGGGAGGCGATGATTTTATTATAATTTCAGAAAATGATCCATACCTTTATTGTGGAAATGTCATTGATTCATTTGAACAAAGAATCTCTGGATTTTATCACAACAAAGACTTACTGAATGGATATATTATTTCCGAAAATAGAAATGGTAGAAAACAAAGGTTTCCTTTTACTTCATTAACAATGGCTATACTTTCTAGTGATGAAATAGAAAAAAAAGATTTAAACTCAATAAATGAAAAGATAGCAGAATTTAAGAAAAAAGGGAAAATGAAAGTGGGCAGTATTTGCTATATAGGAGAGAAAAAACAGTAATAAAGGGATGGTTCCATAATTTACACTACTTTAACACAAAGCTAATACAGACATTATAATCCTTTGGTATTCTAATATTAGATAAAAATACTAGGAGGGAAAAATAATGAAAAGAAGCTTGCTTATAGATAGTGACATGAGAGTTTTAAACTTTATAAATTACAATCTCCATTGTGGTTTTCTAAATCTTTTTTTCAAGAACATTACCCATCTAGGTGGAGCAGCTTTCATAATTGGTTTTTCACTATTAGCATTCTTAGTATTACCTATACAAGAAGCCATGAAATTATTTGCCAGTGTAACAATTAGTCATCTGATTGTTAGATTTATCAAAAAAGCTGTAGGGAGATATCGTCCATATAATGATAATAAATTAAATACAATCACACCTATATTAAAAGATTATTCCTTCCCATCAGGTCATAGTGCTTCAGCTGTTTCCCTTGCCACTTCATTGGCAATAATATATCCTAAATTTTCAATTTTGGTATTTACTTTAGCGTTTCTTGTTGTTTTATCTAGGATATACTTAGGGCATCATTACCCTACAGATACGTTAGTAGGATCAGTAATTGGATATACCTCTTCAATTATTGCTTTCTTATTATAGGTGCATTATGGAAAAGATTGTAATATTATCTGAACATTTCGGTAGTGGTCATACTCGGGCAGCTGAAAGTTTAGCCAAAGGTCTTAAAGAATTGGATATGGAATTGTCTCCAATAGTTATTGAACCTGGTTCAAAGAGTCATCCACTAATATTTAAAAGAGTATCAGCAATTTATAGTTCAATTCTCAGGTACTCACCTAGTGTTTGGGGATATGCCTATGAATCAAACCGAGAAAAAGATTTACAAGAAATTTATGGAAGCTTGTTTAGAATTCAAGAAAAGATTATTAAAAACACTTATATAGATTCCTTAATCCAAGGGATAGGCGATAGCACTACCGTTGTATGTACTCACCCCTTACCTGTCCAAGGGATGGCATATTTAAAAAAATTGGGTTGGGAAGGAAAGCTTGCAGCTTTTATAACCGATTATGATTTTCATGGGGCTTGGTTTCATCCGGCAGTTGATAAATACTTTTTTGGAGGGGATGCAATTCCTAGCTCTTTTCCCTTTAATGTAGGAAATAAATTAGTTTCGACATCTATACCTATTGATACAGAATTTTGGAAACCCATTGAAAAAGAAGATGCAAAATTAAAGCTTGGGATCTCAAGCAAAGAAGCTTTTTTGGTAATGGGAGGTGGATGGGGTCTGGGTATAAACTCTAGACTCTTCAATGAACTTACTAAATTACCAGATTATACTGATGTTATTATAGTAACAGGTATAAATAATAAACTTTTTGATAAGCTCCAAAAGCGTATAACAGAACTGGACTTAAAAAACTTTCAGATAAAAGGCTTTGTTAAAAACATTCAAGACTACATGCAGGCTTGTGATGTATTAATAACTAAGCCAGGAGCATTAACATGTTCAGAAGCACTAACCTTGGGATTGCCTACTATTTTAATAAACCCACTACCAGGACAAGAAGAGAGAAATTGTCAGTATTTATCAAATAAATACCCTACAATTAAGTACTTAGACGATTATTCAAAACTGTTAACTTATATAGAACAGATTAAAAAGCCACTATTTAAAGTACTAGATCCCACAAATGCTTCTAAAGAAGTAATTAAGTTCCATAGAGTTGGATAGCTATTATCTGATCCCCTTAAATAGATAGTAGCTTGCCAAATATATACTCTTTTTCAAGAGAATTACCTCCTTTTTTTGTAGCCTATACTGGGCTACTTTTTTCCTTTACTAATACTTTTCTTATCTTTAATAACAAAGAGTTCCTGTAAGATCACAATGCAATTTACATTAAGTTAACATAAGCTTCACCATCCCATAACCTACAGAATGTTTTTTTGATTTATAATAAACTCAGAAATAAAAATTTAGGAGGGTTTTAGAAAATGAATCTTTTTAGAAAAAATAGTTTGTTAACAATGACTATGATTTTAGTTGTAGGTGTATTTTTACTAACTGGTTGTGGTAGTAATGATAGTTCTGATGGATTAAGTGGAACCATTACCATGACAGGATCTACTTCAGTTCAACCCCTTTCAGAAGAGTTAGCAGCAGAGTTTATGAAAATTAACAGAGATGCTAGACTAGAAGTTGCAGGTGGAGGATCTGGTGGTGGAATCAGAGCAGCTCAAGAAGGAACTGCAGATATAGGTGCATCATCCCGTGCTCTTAAAGCTGATGAAAAAGGTGTAGTAGTTCACACCATTGCAATTGATGGAATAGCAGTAATAGTGCATCCAAGCAATAAGATTAACAACCTTAGTTTTGAAGATATAACTAAGATTTATTTAGGGGAAATTACTAACTGGTCAGAAGTTGGTGGAGAAGATTCATCTATAGTTGAAGTATCTAGGGAAGAAGGTTCAGGAACCCGTGGAGCATTTGATGAAATTGTTTTAGATAATAAAAGTTTAGTAGCTACTGCTATAATTCAAAACTCTACTGGTTCAGTTAGAGAAGCAGTTTCAAATGATGTTAATGCCATTGGTTATGTATCCATCGGCGGATTAAATAACTCTGTTAAACCTGTTAAGGTTAATAATGTTGAGCCAACTGTAGCAACTATTCAATCTGGTTCTTACGCTATCGCTAGACCCTTCATATATTTAACAAAAGAAGGTCAAGAGCCAAGTAAACTTACACAAGCTTTCATAGATTTTGTCCTTAGTGAAGAAGGTCAGGCAGTAGTAGCAAAGAATGGATATGTTCCTGTAAAATAGTATAAAAATCAAAGTTTAATTACAGGGTGATGTTAAATCACCCTGTAATTAAACTTATACAATAAGGAGTGAGTAGGTTGGATCCAAAGATTAGTCATAATTCCACTGGGGTCCTTTTAAACAGATCCAAAAGTACAAGGGGAGAGATAGAGGAGAGAATTGTAAAGGTTTTGTTATTAATAATGGTGTCAATCTCGGTTTTAGCCTTAGGGTTAATTGGTTTTTTTGTTTTTAAAGAGGGGATGCCGATTTTTTCAAAATATGGGTTGTCTAGTTTTTTATTTGGTTCTATTTGGAACCCTACAAATCAAATTTATGGAATTTTCCCTATGATAATGGGTTCTATCCTTTTGACAGCTGTTGCCTTAGTACTTGGCGCCCCAATGGGAATAGCTGTTGCAGTGTTTCTATCAGAGATAGCTTCGAAAAAAGTAGGGCAATTTTTTAGGCCTGTTATTGATCTTTTAGCCGGGATTCCATCTGTAATTTATGGGCTTTTTGGAATGGTGGTAGTTAGGCAATTTGTTTCAGATTTTGCTAGGAATTATTTATCGAACTCTTTACCAGCTAACTATCAAACTGGATACTCAGTACTAGGGGGAGGGATTATTTTATCTATAATGATTCTACCTACCATTATTAACATTTCGGAGGATGCCATTAGATCAGTTCCTAAAGAGTATAAAGAAGGGGCATTGGCTTTAGGTTCTTCAAAATGGCAGGCAATCTATAGGGTAACTATTCCTGCTGCAAAATCTGGTATTGTCACTTCAATAATTTTGGGTATGGGTAGAGCATTAGGTGAGACTATGGCAATGATTATGGTAGTTGGAAATAGTGTTTTAATACCTGAGTTAGGCTGGAAGGGTTTATTTTCCCCTGTTAGAAGTATGACAGGGAATATTGCAATAGAAATGGGTTATGCAGGACCTGAGCACAGACAGGCACTGTTTGCAACAGGGATAGTTTTATTCGTTTTCATTATGGTATTAAATTCTGTTACCACAGTTATAGCAAAAAGGGGGAATGCCAAATGACAAAAGCTGAAAAGAGTCAATGGTTGGCATTTGGAATACTTAGTATGACTGCTATGTTTACAGTGGTAATACTATTGTCTATTTTGTTTTATGTATTAAGTAGAGGTATCGGAATAATAAGTGTAGAATTTCTATTGGAACAACCTAGAAAAATGGGATCAGAAGGTGGTATTTACCCCGTAATTATGGGAACCATCTATTTAGTAGGTACAACTTTACTAATTGCCACACCTATAGGGGTTGGTACTGCGGTCTATATGAATGAGTATTTACAAGATGGTCCAGTAAAAAGTACAATTAGGTTTGCAACAGAGTCTTTAGCAGGTATACCCTCTATAATTTTTGGTTTATTTGGGTTTGCCGTTTTTGTTATTATACTAAAGCCTATAACAGGTGGATGGTCAATTGTTTCTGGAGCTTTGACAGGGGTTACAATGGTATTACCTGTAATTATTCGGGCTTCAGAGGAATCATTAAAAAATGTTCCCAGCTCTTTAAGGGAAGCCAGCCTAGCCTTGGGAGCAACTAAATGGCATACAATTAAGAAAATTATATTACCCATAGCTTTTCCAGGAATATTAACTTCTTTAATCCTATCTATCGGTAGGGTAGTAGGGGAAACAGCAGCCTTTAGTTTAACCCTAGGTGGAAGCTTGCTAATACCACGAAATATTTTCGATGGAAGTAGATCACTGGCACTGCATCTTTATATGGTAGCCATGGAAACAGGTAGCATGGATATGGCATTTGGAACTGGAGCAGTACTGATTTTCCTTGTGCTAATCATTAATTTAACCACTGGATTTTTATTAAAAAGACTGGTTAAACGCTTTTCATAATATTTTTTTAAAAAGGCAGTGAAAATTAAAAATCTAAACTACAGGAATGTAAAACCTAAAACAGAATTTCTAATACGTGTTAGAGAAAGAATGGTTGTTAGGCGTGATTGTTCTTAGGAGTATTTATAAATCTAGACTTCATATATACTTAAAATCCCACTGATTTTTTTGTCAGAGGGATTTTTCTTATATCTTTATGATACTTAGTAAATAATTGGATTTATGTGGGAATACAATCGTTTGAACCCAAAGCAAGGCAGTTACACTAATGTATCTTCCTTAATTTAGTAAATTATGCTACTATAGGTTTAAATTAGTAAAATATATC
>CAYYRM010000053.1:0-13290 GCA_964474005.1 uncultured Eubacteriales bacterium | reverse complement strand
ATTAAATCATATAAAAAATGTATAAATATAAAAGGAATCATAGATGCGGCAAATGGCTACTATGAGTTATATAGAACAAACTATAAATGGCAACAAAAACTACAGGAAAGTAAAGGATTAGTTGCTAACCAACTAGAAGGCATTGCCAAGGTTATGGAACAATTGGCCATGGATATAAATTTGGATATTGGACCTAGAAAAGATGTTGAGGAGGAGTTATGGGATTTATTAAATAATGCAGGAATTGAGTGTGAAGATATAACGGTAAAAGGTTTAGAAAGGGATAAACCAGAAATTCAAATAGTAAAGAGAAGCTGTGGGGGGGCAGGACAATGTGAAAATATTGTAACAGATATAGTGGAAAAAAGATTTAAAACACAAATGTGCGTTCTTAAAGGAAATTGTGGGGCACATCTAGATAAAGATGGAACCTGTAAGTTTTTGTTAATGTCCAAAGAAAGATATAAAATGTCCATTGCCATAGCTCAAAAGGCTCAGCAAGAAGTTTGCGGTGATACATTTAATCATTTTGCAGTGAATGATGGGAAGCACGTTATAATTTTAAGTGATGGTATGGGTAAAGGTGAAAGGGCCAAAGAAGAAAGTGAACGGATTGTGGGACTAATTAAGAAAATGCTACAGATTGGATTTGATACGGAAAAGGCAATAAAAGCTGTGAATAGTATAATGTCATTGAGAAATGGAGAAGAGATGTTTGCAACATTGGATATAGCAGTGGTTGACCTTTATAAAGGTAAAACAGAGTTTTACAAAAATGGTGCAGTGGCATCCTTTATAAAATCAGGGAATAGTATCACAGCCATAGATGGTAATAGCTTACCAGTTGGTGTTGTTGGTGATATAGGTGCAACCACATCCAGCTATACAATGCAAAAAGGTGATTTCTTAATAATGATATCTGACGGAGTATTGGATACAAATCCAACGGCCCACGATAAAGAGGGATGGTTAAGAATTTTGTTAGAAAACATTACCCCTAATATAAGCCCCAACCGGTTGGCAGAGTTAATTCTCCATAAAAGTAGGCAAAGGGGCATAGAGGGAAATTTGGACGACCTGTCGGTTGTGGTTATAAAAATGGAAGGCAGTAACCAGCCAGCAGTATTAGGAAGATGGTCAATACCAAAAGAGATGTAAAGTTACATCTCTTTTTTACTATGTATATCACCCTACCCATTGGGAATATTCTTTATAGAATAAAAAAATGGAGGGGATTACCTTGCAAAGAAAAATATTGATAATAACAGATAACTACTATGCTGGACTGGCCAAAGTAATAGAAAATAGGATTTCAAACACAGGTTTTATTGAAATAGTTGATATGATAAACCAAAGGACATATGGGTATGGGTTTAATCAGCCCGTAACTACTTCTAAGACGTTACTACTATTAGACTGCAATTATGATCTTAATTATTTTACTAAAAGACTAAAGGAGGAAATAACCAGTATTACCAACGATTTTACAGGATACCCAAAACACATGTGGGCTTTGGGATATAGGGGTAGTCTGAACAACCCACTGAAAATTGTTTTACCATTTACGAAATTTACTTACGTGGTGCAAAACATTAAAAAATTCCAATATGGGGACGCTACTTTAATACAAGCCATAAATAACGCAAATTTTCTGTTTAAAGGTAATTTGGCAATATAAAAATTATAAAACTATTGAAAAATAAAACATTATAATTTACTATAGCAATAATGACTTCTTTTGAGGTGTTTAAATGCAAAAAATTGAGAATTATATTATTGATACCATAAATAAATATGACTTAATGGATGGATTACTCCTTGTGGGAGTATCTGGAGGTCCAGATTCCATTGCCCTTACATATTTACTTAAGAAATTAGGAGTAGATATACATATTGTTCATTTAAACCATTGCCTTCGCAATGAAGAATCTGATGCAGATGAAGAATTTGTCAGAAACATTGCGCAATCCCTTAGAATACCGTATACTATTGAAAAAAGGGTGGTAAAAAAGGAAGGTTCACTTCAACAATCTGCAAGAAAAGTAAGATATGATTTCTTTTTAGAAGTCTATGAAAAAGTCAATGCAAAGGCCATTGTTTTGGCTCAACACAAAGATGATCAAGTGGAAACTATTTTGATGAATTTTTTTAGGGGGGCAGGCCTCACAGGCCTATCAGGAATTAAGGAGTTATCGGTAATAAGAGGTATGAAAATACTAAGGCCCCTGCTTAAATTGGGCAAAGGGGAAATACTAGACTACTTACAACAAAACAGTATTCAATATCGTATAGACAGTAGTAATGTTAAGGATAAGTATCAAAGGAATAAATTCCGTCTAAATATTATCCCATTTTTAGAAGGAGAGTTGGGTAATGGGTTTAAAGATTCCATTTTGAATAATATGGAGGTTTTTAAATCAGAAGAAGAATATTTCATAGAGGAAAGTAAAACCATTTTGGCAAGACTAGATAGGTCACAAGACCATCCTCAATATGATATAGTAATAGATACAGAACTAGGGTCTTACCATAAGGCAATAATCAGTTGGGTGATACGTTTGGCTTTAGCAGAGAAATATAATTTGAGAAATTTTACTTCTAAGCATATAATGGATATAGTGAATGCATGTAAAGCTAATAAAGCAACATCCATTGATTTGCCCCATAATATAGTTTTTAGAAGATGGGGAAATAACCTTGCTTTTAAAATTAAAGAACTTAAGGTGAAAACTATCCCAGGTAGGGTCGAGGTACCCTTAGATACAATGACCAGTACTTTTAATGATAAAATTATTATATCCAGTAAATATATTGAAGGATTTAAACATATGATAAATGGTGATAATTTAGAATTTCCACTATACATAAGAAGTAGAAAGAAAGGCGATACCATAAAGCTTTCCCCTAAAGGAGGAACAAAAAAGCTAAAGGATTTAATGATCGATTTAAAAATAGACAAGGATCAAAGGGATAGTATACCTTTGTTAGTGGATAAAAATGATAATATTGTTTGTATTATAGGTTATAGGGTAAGTGGAGATTATTATGTTAATTCAAACACCAATGAAAAACTATATATATATATAAGCTGAAATGGAGGAAATTAAATGGAGCAATATGTGGATAAAGTACTAATAACAGAAAAGGAAATTATGGATAAGGTTAAGGAACTAGGGGCAAAAATATCAAAGGATTATAAGGATAAAGACGTACTATTTGTGTGTGTTCTAAAAGGGGCAATAATGTTTATGTCAGACCTCTCCAAGTATATTGATATACCCATGGACATGGACTTTATGGCAGTTTCAAGCTACGGCGCATCTACCCAATCTTCGGGGGTTGTAAGAATAATTAAGGATTTGGATGCTTCCATTGAAAATAGGCACGTGGTTATTATAGAGGACATAATAGATTCTGGATTGACCCTTAGCTATTTGATAAAGAACTTGCAAAGCAGAAAACCTGCATCATTAAAAATTTGTACATTACTAGATAAACCCGCAAGAAGGACAGCGGAGATAAAGCCAGATTACTCAGGTTTTGTAATTGATGACCATTTTGTAGTGGGATATGGACTGGACTACGATGAGAAGTTTAGAAACGTTCCTTATATCTTTATTCCTAAACAAGAAATTATTAAGTAAATTGTAAACTCTTACAGTTTGTGTTAAAATAATACCATGCCCAACGGGAGGAGGAAATGAATGAGAAACTATCGTAGATTAAGTATATATATTCTTTTATTTTTAATAGCAATGGTGCTATTTCGAGGCGGTCTAGGGTTAGACTTCCCAGAAAGAAATAGATTGACCACAAGTGAATTTATCTCAAAGGTTGAAGCAGGTCAAGTTAAATCAATTGAAAAGGAAAATCAGGTTATTAGAGGGGAACTTAGAGATGGTGAAAAATTCACCACCACCGTTGATGACCCAACATATACAAGGATACTTCCAATCCTTGATGAAAACAATGTGGCCATTGATATCAAAGAGCCTCAAAGTCCTGGTTTCCTCTTATCTATACTAACCTATATCCTTCCATTTGTATTATTACTGGTGGTATTTTTCTTCTTTATGCAACAGGCCCAAGGTGGCGGCAGTAGAGTGATGAATTTCGGAAAAAGCCGTGCCAAGCTCCATGATGGTAATCAGAAAAAAGTGACATTTAAAGATGTTGCAGGTGTAGATGAGGCTAAAGAAGAGTTGGAGGAAGTAGTGGATTTCCTCAAATCCCCAAAGAAATTTATTGATTTAGGAGCGAGAATTCCAAAAGGTATATTACTATTTGGCCCCCCGGGAACAGGTAAAACTTTATTGGCAAGGGCAGTGGCAGGAGAAGCAGGAGTTCCGTTTTTCAGCATCTCTGGATCTGACTTTGTGGAAATGTTTGTGGGTGTAGGTGCATCTAGGGTGAGGGATCTTTTTGAGAATGCTAAAAAGAACTCCCCATGTATAATATTTATAGATGAAATTGACGCAGTTGGAAGGCAGAGGGGTGCCGGTTTAGGTGGAGGGCATGATGAAAGAGAGCAAACACTAAACCAGCTACTTGTGGAGATGGATGGTTTTGGAGCAAATGAAGGAATAATTATTATGGCTGCAACAAACAGGCCAGATATATTAGATAATGCTTTACTAAGACCTGGTAGATTTGATAGACAAATTACCGTGGACTCCCCAGATGTAAAGGGTAGGGAGGAAATACTTCAGGTTCATAGTAAAGGAAAACCATTGGCTGAAACTGTAAATTTAGAGATATTGGCTAAAAGGACTCCAGGCTTTACTGGAGCTGATTTAGAAAACCTAATAAATGAGGCTGCACTTTTAGCTGCAAGAAAGAATCAAAAGATTGTTGGCATGGATGACTTAGAAAATGCCATTGATAGGGTTATGGCAGGACCAGAGAAAAAGAAAAAAATAAGAAGCAAGGCGGAAAATACCTTGGTGGCTTATCATGAAGCTGGCCATGCTGTGGTAGGTCATTTCCTTGAATTCGCTGACCCTGTTCATAAGGTGACGATTGTTCCTAGAGGTAGAGCAGGGGGATATACCTTGGCACTACCTAAAGAGGATAGATATTTTATGTCTAGAAGTGAGATTTTTGATAAGCTGTCAGTGCTTTTAGGTGGCAGAGTGGCTGAAAAAATTGCATTAAACGAAATTAGTACAGGTGCTCAAAATGACCTTGAAAGGGTAACTAGCCTTACCCATAAAATGATAATGGAATATGGAATGAGTGAAAGACTTGGACCACTGACATTCGGTCAAAAACAGGGGGATCAAGTATTTTTAGGAAGAGATATTAGCAGGGACAGAAATTACAGTGAAGAGATTGCATCAGCCATCGACCAGGAAACCAAAGCCATCGTAGAAAAGTGTTACAAAAAGGCTGAGGAAGTACTGACAAAGCATAGGGACAAACTTGAACTGGTGGCAAAAACACTACTGGAAAAAGAAACAATAAACGCAGAAGAATTCCTAAGTTTAATGGGAGAAAGTAATCAAACTCAAGTAGATACAGAAGAAAAATAAAAACTCTTTAAGAAAGGGGGCTAGGTATTTCACTTATGTTGAAGTATCGGCCCCCCTTTTGTTTAACCCTTGAGCACACTAAAGGAGGAAAGAACTCAATGACTAAAGTATATTTAGATGGAGCATCATTGACAATAGAGGAAATCCATAAAGTTGTACTGGAAAACTGGACCGTGGAGCTATCACCCCAGGGAGCAGAACAAGTAACAAGAAGTAGGGGCTTTGTGGAAGAAATAATTAAAAACGAAAAGACAGTTTATGGTATAACAACAGGATTTGGGAAATTCAGCGACATTTTCATAAATGCTGATAAAACATCCCAGTTGCAAATGAACCTAATCATAAGCCATGCCTGTGGTGTGGGTGAAAACTTCAGCAATCAGGTTGTAAAAACCATGATGTTACTTAGGGCAAATTCCTTATCCAGTGGTTACTCAGGAATCACAATGGAAACCCTAAAACTACTTATTGATATGATTAACCAAAATGTTATACCACTTGTGCCAAGCCAAGGCTCTTTAGGTGCCAGTGGAGATTTGGTGCCTTTGGCTCACATGGCACTGGTTATGATTGGGAGAGGTAAAGCGTACTTTAAAGGAGAATTACTAAATGGGGATGAGGCTTTAAAAAAGGCAGGACTTAAACCTGTGGAATTAAAGGCCAAGGAAGGTCTTGCATTAATAAATGGAACACAGGCTATGACTGCATGTGGATCTTTGGCAATTAGAAAAAGCCACGAAATTAAAAAGCTTGCTGACGTCATCGCAGCCATGACCTGTGAAGCCCTAAATGGTATAACCGATGCTTATGATGAGAGGATTGCGGGGATTCGTCCGCATCAAGGTCAAAAACACAGTGCGGAAAACCTAAGGAATATCTTAGGAGATAGCAATTTAACGACAAATCAGGGGGAAATTAGAGTTCAAGATCCCTATACCCTAAGATGCATACCCCAAGTACATGGAGGTTCTAGGGAAGCAATTGATTATGTGGAAAAGATTATTAACACTGAAATAAATTCAGTTACAGATAACCCACTTATATTTACCCATACAGGGGAAGTTATTTCCGGGGGCAATTTTCATGGTCAACCAGTTGCAATAGCCATGGATGTGCTTTCAATAGCCATTTCAGAGTTTGCAAACATATCTGAACGGCGAATAGAGCGTTTGGTTAATCCTCAGCTAAGCGGATTACCAGCTTTTTTGATAGAAGAGGGTGGACTAAATTCAGGCTTTATGATACCACAGTATGTTGCAGCAAGCCTAGTATCAGAAAATAAGGGACTTTGTGCACCTGCATCTGTGGATTCAATCCCAAGTTCTGCCAACCAAGAGGATCATGTTAGTATGGGAACCATTGCCGCAAGGCAAGCCCTTAAAGTAGTTGAGAATACAATAAATGTATTGGCAATTGAACTGCTGTGTGCCACTCAGGCATTGGACTTTAAAGATACCAGTAAAATGTCTACTGTTACAAAGAAAGTGTACCAATTGGTTAGGAAGGAAGTAACCAAACTGACAAAGGACAGGGAATTACACCTAGATATAAATAAGTGTGCTGAGATAATTAATTCAGGTCAAATCCTAGAAATTGTTGAAGAAAATATTAAGTTAAAGTAATTTTAGAAAAAAGCAACAATAAAGGAGAGATGCAAATGTTATCAAACTTAGAAATAGCTCAAGCTATGACCATCAAGCTAGATAACCAACTACCTAAACTGCCCAAATTTGTGGAAGGGATCAGGAGAGCTCCAGATAGGGGATTTAGATTAACTAAAGCTCAGACCGAAGTAGCTCTTAAAAATGCCCTTCGATACGTACCAGAAGAACTTCACGAGGTATTAGCACCGGAATTTTTAGAAGAACTTCTGTCCATGGGCAGGATATATGGATATCGTTTTAGGCCTGAAGGTAATATCAAAGCAAAACCAATTCATGAGTATAAAGGTAGATGTATTGAAGGAAAGGCCTTTCAAGTGATGATTGACAACAATTTAGATTTTGATGTAGCCCTATATCCATATGAATTAGTAACCTATGGGGAAACGGGGAAGGTATGCCAAAACTGGATGCAATATAGACTTATTAAAAGGTATTTAGAAGAGATGACAGATCACCAAACATTGGTGATAATGTCTGGTCATCCATTAGGGTTATTTTCATCTAAACCTGACAGTCCAAGGGTAATAATAAGTAACGCTTTAATGGTGGGGATGTTTGATAATCCTAAGGATTGGGATATTGCTGAACAAATGGGTGTCGCCAATTATGGCCAAATGACAGCAGGGGGATGGATGTATATAGGACCTCAAGGTATAGTTCACGGGACCTTTAATACCCTATTAAATGCAGGGAGGTTAAAATTGGGTTTAAAGGGTGACCAAGATCTAAGGGGTAAAGTTTTTGTGTCCTCTGGGTTAGGTGGAATGAGTGGGGCACAACCCAAGGCTGTGGAAATTGCCAATGGGGTTGGAATTATTGCTGAGGTGGATTACTCAAGGATAGAAACCAGACGCCTGCAAGGCTGGGTGAGCTTAGTTTCCTCAAACCTTGAGGAAGTATATAATACTGCCATGGAGTATAAAGAAAAAAAAGAGCCCATCTCCATTGCCTACCATGGTAACATTGTGGATTTACTTAAATATGCCGATGAGAATAACATAAAGATAGACTTACTATCAGATCAGACATCTTGTCATGCTGTATATGAAGGTGGTTACTGTCCACAGGGATTAAGTTTCGAAGAGCGTACACAGATGTTAAAAAAAGATAGAGATAGTTTTAAAAAGCTCGTTGATGAATCCCTTAGGAATCATTACAAAATAATAAAAAATCTTGTGGAAAAGGGAACATATTTTTTTGATTATGGCAATGCATTTATGAAAGCAGTGTATGATGCTGGGGTCAGGGAAATTTCAAAAAATGGTACGGATGACAGGGATGGTTTTATTTTCCCATCATATGTGGAAGACATTATGGGGCCTGAATTATTTGACTATGGCTATGGACCTTTCAGATGGGTATGCCTTAGTGGAAAACACGAAGATTTAGCTAAAACAGATAAAGCGGCCATGGATTGTATCGATCCCAACATAAGGGGTCAGGATAGGGATAACTACGTGTGGATTAGAGATGCAGAAAAAAATCAGTTGGTTGTTGGTACCCAAGCTAGGATATTATACCAAGATGCCTCGGGTAGAACAAAAATAGCACTGAAATTCAATGAGATGGTGAGAAATGGTGAAGTGGGACCAATTATGTTAGGAAGGGACCATCATGATGTAAGTGGAACTGACTCACCTTTTAGGGAAACTGCTAATATAAAAGATGGAAGTAACATTATGGCAGAGATGGCAACCCATTGTTTTGCTGGTAATGCAGCTAGGGGAATGAGCTTGATTGCACTGCATAACGGCGGTGGAGTTGGCATAGGAAAGTCTATAAATGGCGGTTTCGGAATGGTTTTAGATGGAAGTGAAAGGGTAGACAATATTTTGAAATCAGCTATGCCTTGGGATGTTATGGGAGGTGTGGCCAGAAGGGCATGGGCCAGGAACGAAAATTCCATTACAACCAGTGTGGAATTTAACCAAGACAAAAAGAACAATGGACATATCACCTTGCCATTTATTCCAAGGGAAGATTTGGTGAGAAATCTAGTTGAGAAAGCTTTATCGAAGCAAGGATAAGGGTGTTTTTTTAAAAAATAAAGGAGGTAATAAGATGCCGTTAGTACAATGTGTTCCTAATTTTAGTGAAGGTTTAGATCAAGGAGTAATAAATAAAATCATTGATTCCATAAAGGCTGTAGAAGGTGTGAAGGTATTAGATTTTTCTTCCGATAAAGACCACAACAGAACTGTTGTAACATTTGTTGGGGATAAAGATGCAGTGGTTGAAGGGGCTTTTCAAGGTGTCAAGACAGCAAGTGAGCTTATAGACATGACTAAGCATAAAGGTGAACACCCACGGATGGGTGCAACTGATGTTATACCATTTATCCCCATTAAGGATGTAACCATGGAAGAGTGTGTTGAATTGGCTAATGTTTTAGGAAAGAGACTGGGAGATGAACTTAATATTTCAGTTTACCTATATGAGAAAGCTGCCACCAGTGGCCACAGAGAAAACCTTGCCAAAGTAAGGAAAGGTGAATATGAAGGTTTGGCTGAAAAAATGCAAGATTCTAAATGGAAACCAGACTTTGGGCCAGATAAGCTAAACCTTAAATCTGGTGCCACTGCCATAGGTGCCCGTATGCCATTGGTTGCATTTAACGTTAACCTAAACACCAATGATTTGGAGATTGCCAATAAAATCGCTAAGAATGTACGTTTAGCAGGAGGAGGCTTACATAGTGTAAAGGCCATGGGCGTGGAGTTAAAAGAAAGAGGAATCGTTCAGGTTTCCATGAATATGGTTGACTATAAGAAAACTCCGTTATATAGGGCGATTGAGCTAATCAAAGTCGAGGCAAAAAGATTTGGTGTATCAGTTATAGGTTCTGAAATAATTGGGCTAGTGCCCATGGATGCGCTCATTGAAAGTGTAGATTATTACTTAGGCCTTGAAGAATTTAAAAAAGACCAAATCCTAGAGAACATGCTTTACAAGGGGCAATGAAAATGAAGCTAGCAATAGTAGGTGGTAATATAGCAACCCTAAAGGGATACACAAAAGAGCCACAAAAAGGCCACCAGTTTGGTGATTTAGGTATCATAGAAAATGGCTGTATTTTGATTGAAAATGGCTATATAACTGCAGTTGGTAAACGAAGTGAAGTGTCCATACCTGAAGGCTTTACCATATATGATGTACAAGGTAGATTGATAACCCCAGGGCTAATAGATTCACATACCCACGTTGTCCACTATGGAAGTCGCGAGAGGGAATATACATGGAGAATCCAGGGAAAGCCATATATGGAAATACTGAAGGAAGGGGGCGGTATTTTAAACTCCGTAAACCAAACCCAAAAAGCATCAGAAGAGGAATTGTTTGAACAAAGCAAAAAAAGTCTTGATAGAATGTTAAGCTTCGGAACAACCACGGTGGAAAGTAAAAGTGGCTATGGATTAGATATGGAAACTGAAATAAAACAAATGAAGGTTAGTAATAGGTTGGATAAAGAACACCATGTTGATGTTCTAACAACTTTTTTAGGAGCCCATGCAATACCAAGGGAATATAAGGAAAATCCTGATGTATTTGTGGATGAGGTAATAAAAATGCTACCTAGGGCAAAGGAGTACTCACAATTTTGTGATGTATTCTGTGAAGAAGGTGTTTTTACAGTGACTCAAACTGAAAAGATATTCACAGAAGCAAAGAAACTGGGTTTTAAGCTTAAAATCCACGCCGACGAAATTGTGCCTACAAAGGGTGCTCAACTGGCTGCAAAAATGGGATGTATTTCTGCAGATCACTTACTGGCCATTGATGAAGAGGGGATGGAACACATGGCTAAGGCAAATACCATGGCTGTTCTACTACCTGGCACAAGTTTTAACCTTATGTCTAAACGTTATGCTCCAGCTTTGGAAATGATTTCAAAGAGAGTACCCATAGCTTTAGCCACAGATTATAACCCAGGCAGTTGCCCCACTGAAAATCCTCAGCTGATAATGACCTTGGCATGTTTACACCTAAAATTAACCCCCGCTCAATCATTGGCAGCATTTACCATAAATGCTGCACACAGCTTAGATTTAGCTGAATCTAGAGGTAGTATAGAAGAGGGTAAAATAGCAGATATTGTGGTTTTTGATTGTAATAACGTTGACTATATACCATACCACTTTGGGGTAAACCATGTCCATTGGGTATTTAAAAAAGGTATTAAGGTAATATAATTGCCAAATAATATTGTGAATTTTTGAACTATACAGGAATTTGTATATTGTTTGGCGAAATATAAAATATAATAATTTAGGGAGGGTCCACATGAAAACTGATATCGAAATTGCACAACAGGCTAAGATGGAGCCAATTATGGACATCGCAAGGAAAATAGGTCTAGAACCTGAGGAAGTAGAGTTATATGGTAATTACAAAGCTAAGGTTTCTTTAAAGGTTTGGGAAAGAATTAGCACTAATCCAGATGGCAAGTTGGTTTTGGTAACTGCTATCAATCCTACCCCTGCAGGTGAAGGAAAATCCACCACCACAGTGGGACTAGGACAAGGTTTGCAAAAGATTAATAAAAAGACCATAATTGCATTAAGGGAACCATCCTTAGGACCATGTATGGGAGTAAAGGGTGGAGCTGCAGGTGGTGGCTATTCACAAGTTGTACCAATGGAAGATATTAACCTACACTTTACTGGAGATTTGCATGCCATAACAACAGCACATAACTTACTGGCAGCAATGTTAGATAATCATATCCATCAAGGAAATGAACTAAACATTGACCCTAGAAGAATTACCCTTAAGAGGGTAATGGACTTAAATGAAAGGGCATTGAGAAACGTTGTGGTTGGCTTAGGGGGAAGGGCACAAGGGGTGCCTCGTGAAGATGGGTTTGATATAACAGTTGCATCTGAAGTAATGGCTATTTTATGCCTTGCCAATGATCTAATGGACTTAAAAGAAAGGCTTGGAAAGATAATTGTTGGTTACAATTACGATAAAAAGCCAGTAACAGCAAAGGATCTCAAAGCAAATGGTGCCATGGCATTACTACTTAAAGATGCCATTAAGCCTAACTTGGTGCAAACATTAGAAAACGTCCCTGCCTTTATACACGGTGGGCCATTTGCAAACATTGCACATGGATGTAATAGTGTAAGCGCAACAAAACTTGGTCTAAAACTAGCTGACTATGTTATAACAGAAGCTGGGTTTGGTGCAGACTTAGGTGCTGAGAAATTTTTTGATATTAAATGCCGTTTTGCTGAGCTTAAGCCAGATGCGGTGGTTATTGTGGCCACAGTTAGAGCTTTAAAAATGCATGGTGGTTTACAAAAGGATGATCTAGCCCAAGAAAATGTTGAAGCTTTGGCCAAAGGCTTCGCAAACCTTGAAAAACATATAGAAAATGTTAGGAAATTTGGTGTTCCATCAATAGTTGCTATAAACAAATTCCCAACTGATACTGAAAAGGAAATAGAGTACATCTATAAGCGTTGCCAGGAGTTGGGCATTGATGTATCCCTTTCTGAAGTATGGGCAAAGGGTGGCGACGGAGGTACCGACCTTGCTGAGAAAGTAGTAAGTATTATCGAAAAAGGTCAAAGTAACTTTAAGCCTCTATATGATGTAAACCTAAGTATTAAAGAAAAAATAGAAACAATCGCAAAGGAGGTTTATGGAGCAAAAGGTGTTGTTTTCACTAAATCAGCGGAGACTAATATTAAAACCCTAGAAAAACTAGGATTAGATAAAAAACCTATTTGTATGGCTAAGACCCAATACTCATTGTCTGATGATCCTTCTCTTTTAGGTCGACCAGAAAACTTTGAGATTACAGTAAGGGAGATCAAGGTTTCTGCTGGGGCCGGTTTCCTAGTGGCTTTAACAGGAGAAGTAATGACCATGCCAGGGTTACCTAAAGTACCTGCAGCCACTAAGATGGATATAGATGAAAAAGGTGTAATTACAGGATTATTTTAAAACTACGGCCATTTAAAAATGGTGGAGGATGTCAAAAATTTGTCTTTCATTTAATATAGCATAAAAGCCTACAGATTTTAGGCACAAGAAAGAGGGTGTCGCAAAACTACTTAAAAAGTAGTTAGCGACCCCTCTTTTTTTGA
>CAYYRM010000052.1:0-13325 GCA_964474005.1 uncultured Eubacteriales bacterium | reverse complement strand
TAAATGATGTATTATTGGCATATAACCCTTCCAGTGTTCCAATATCTGAAGTAAGATTGGATGGATCAGATCATCGCATGATTTTATTTGAAGACATAAGGGACGCAACAGGAACCTTATTTAGCCCTACTTTATTATTTAGTAAAATAATAAATGAAGACACAACTTTGTTTTTTTCCAGCTTTGACTATTTCATGAACAGCGATTTTCATGTGGGGCAGGAAATTGAGCAATATGGTTTGTTAGGTACTTATGCTGGCTTTTACCCCACTGAACATCCATACGGTGATAATTTTTTAGTGGTTATTTCGTCACAGTTGGAAGAATTGGTCTATGAAGGCTCCATTACCCCATGGAGATTAGAAGATGGTTATAAGACCAAGGTGATGCCCCGTGGGTTTAGGGGTACAAAGCTTTTAGGATTCTTATTATTTACAGGGTCCCTTTACTTTGTCTTTGGTATATGTAATCTTCTTGTGGAAACCCCTCCAAAGTATTTAAAGGATACTTTAAAAAGGGTGGCTATTGTAGGAATGACTATTCTTTTATCCCTACTGTTATATGGAACTGTAATAAATGAATATAATTTAATTACAATTTTCTGGTCATTTATTATTGCATTGGCTTCCATCATGATAGTTTTGCCACCTTTGTTAACATTCTGGTACGCCAAAAAAATTATAAAGGGAGTATAACAAATCCCTTTACTTTCAATACTAAAAAAGAAAGTAAAGGAGGTTTGGAAAATGGAAAAACAAATTCAAGAGGCATTGGATAAATTGGCAGGTTCTGTGGCTTTGCTGGGAGCTACAAAAGAAAGTAGACATAATGTTATTACAGTTTCATGGTTTACCCAAGTATCTAGGAATCCAGCCATGATTATGGTAAGTGTATCACCTAACAGCTCCATATCACCCATAATTTCAGATAGCAAAGAGTTTGTATTGTCCCTTCTTCCAGATGATATGGAGGAAGTAGCTAGGATTTGTGGTCATATATCAGAAAATGTGGAAAACAAAATCGAAACATCAAAACTTACATTGAAGGACAGTGAAACTGTAAAGGCCCCTTCCATAGAAGAAGCCATAGTTAACCTAGAGTGCCAAGTGGTACAACAACATCTAGCAGGGGACCACTACTTGGTGGTAGCCAAGGTTTTACACGTAGATAAACTAGAAGATAGAAATCCTCTGATTTTCTACAACAGAGACTTAGTCTCAGTGGATAACTCCCTATCAACATAAGTTCCCTAAGAAGCCATCGGCATATGCTGAGGGCTTTTTACTTTTGTCACTGCTACAAGTGACTCCATTGTCCAATGGTTCCAAGTCTCCCCTACAAAAGATTAAGATTTTTAATAACAATTTCATACTTAAACTTTTCCAATGGTTAATTATAATATAGACCACCATAAAAACTAAATCCGTTAGATCCGTGTTAATCCGTGGCTGTGTTTTAGACACCCAATTCCAATTACTTACACCATACACCATATGACAATAATGCTTCTTTTCTCCATTGAATAACTATTTCCATGAAATGAACTAAAATGATATAATACCCTGTGGGAGGTGTAAAAAATGAAAATATCACCACAGGAAGTAAAAGAGTTAGCGGAGCTTTGTAAGCTAACATTTGAAGAAAAAGAGTTAACTATTATCGCAGAAAAAATAAACAAAATCCTCATAGACGCAGAAAAAATAATGCCACTGGCTAAAATAGAACAAAGAACCATAGAACAGGGAGAAGCAGTATTTAGGGATGATGATATTACACCATCTCTTTCACACCATGATGTCTTCAAAAACACCAGCAATAAACAGGATTCAGTATATTTCAAAGTGCCGAGGCTTAAAGGCTAGGGGGAGAAAAATGTACATAAAAAAAATACACTCAATGCTAATAAACAAAGAAATCTCGTGTGTAGAACTGGTTAACACATACTTATCCAGAATTGAAAAATTTGACCCCATAATAAATAGCTACATTCAAGTAACAAAGGAAAAAGCATTAAAAACCGCTGAAGAGATGGACTTAAAGATGGCAAAAGGTGAAAGTTTAGGTCTTTTAGAAGGAATCCCCATGGCCTTAAAAGATAATATCAGCACAAAGGATGTTACCACAACCGCCGCATCCAATATGCTTAGAAATTATACACCAGTTTACAACGCCACTGTTTATGAGAAGTTGATTAACTCACCTTTACTAGGAAAAGTAAACCTTGACGAATTTGCCATGGGCACATCCACAGAAACATCTGCCTTTGGCAAGACCTGCAATCCTTGGGATATCACCAAGGTCCCTGGGGGATCCAGTGGTGGATCAGTGGCTGCCATATCAGCCCGCCTAGCTGTATTTTCATTAGGGTCTGACACAGGGGGTTCCATCCGACAACCAGCAGCCCTTTGTGGAGTTGTCGGTTTAAAACCCACGTATGGTATGGTATCCCGATATGGTGTTTACTCTTTGGCATCATCCTTGGATCAAGTGGGTCCTGTTACAAGAACCGTTGAGGATAGTGCATATGTTTTACAGCAGATAAAGGGATTTGATCCCAAAGAAGCCACAAGTTTAAATAGAGAAGCTAATTACCATGAGGCACTTATTAAAAGCTGTAAAGGCATAAAAATAGGTATAGCCCCTGAGCTTATGCCAAAGGGTATGGAGCCAGAGGTTAAAGAACATATTCTAAGGGCCCTAAGGGATATGGAAGGCTTAGGTGCCCAAATTGTTGATATAACTTTACCCCATGCAGAGTTAGGGGTAATAGTATATAGCATCATGTCATATGCAGAAGCTGCATCTAATTTAGCTCGATATGATGGGGTAAGGTATGGAAATCCCGTTGATATAAAAGCTGACTTGTACAGCGAATCACGGGACAAAGGCTTTGGTGATGAGGTTAAACGGAGAATTATGTTGGGTACTTATTTTCTAAAGGGAGACAATTATAATAAGTATTACCTAAAGGCAAAGGCTGTAAATGAACTTATAAAAAGGGATTTTGAGAAGGCATTTGCAAAATGTGATATTATTATAAGCCCAACATCTCCCACAACTGCCTTCCCATTAGGTATAAAACAAGAACCCCATATCATGCAGCTTAATGACCTTTTTACAATACCCGTGAATCTAGCAGGCCTACCTGCCATGTCCATACCCTGTGGGTTTGATAAAGATAATCTGCCTATGGGTCTTCACATAATAGGAAATAAATTTGGTGAAGACAAAATGTTTACCCTAGGACACAATTATCAGCTTATGACAAACCATCATCTGATGAACCCAAGCCTATTAGAAGGGGTGATAGATAATGACATATAAACCAACAATAGGACTGGAAGTTCACGTTGCATTATCTACACACACAAAGCTTTTTTGCGGATGTAGCACAAAATTTGGGGAAACACCTAATTCACAGCTTTGTCCAGTTTGTCTAGGGCTTCCTGGCGCTCTACCTGTACTCAATAAAAGGGCAGTGGAATTTGCTGTTAAGATGGGTCTGTTACTTAACTGTGATATACAAAGGGAAAGTTCCTTTGACAGGAAAAGCTATTTTTACCCTGATTTAGTTAAAGGTTATCAAATCACTCAATTTTACCATCCCATTGCACTAAATGGTTTAATTCAGCTAGAACATAGCTCTAAAAAAGTAGGCATAAAGCGGATTCACCTAGAAGAAGATGCTGGAAAAACAACCTATACCGACGAAGGGATCCTTTTAGACTATAATCGAGGGGGAATTCCCCTTGTTGAAATTGTTACTGAACCAGATATCAGCTCAGGACAGGAAGCTAGGGAATTTCTTCAACAGATTAGAGAGCTTTTACTTTTTGCTGATATATGTGACTGTAAACTAGAAGAAGGTAATATGAGAGTTGATGTAAATATCTCTGTTTCAAAGTCAAATGTTTTGGGTAATAAAACAGAGATCAAGAACCTAAATTCATTTAAAAACATTGAAAAAGCCATAGATCAAGAGATCATTAGGCAAATTTCCATACTTGAATCCAACGAAAGGGTATCAGAGCAAACCCTTGGTTGGGATGATAAGCTAAATGAGCTATATATAATGAGAGATAAGGAAACAACTAATCAATATATGTTTTTCCCCGAATATGATCTACCGGGTATAACTTTAGATGAAACCTACCTAAGGGAAATATGTAGTAAAATGCCCAAGACCCTAGGGGAAATAAAAAGGGAGTTAGAAGCCCTAGGATTGAACAATTATCAAATGCAGATACTAACCCAAAGTAAAGATTTATACGATCTTTTTATTTCAATTTATACTGAATACCAAAATCCGCTAGCCATAGCCAATACCCTACTAGGAGATATGGCAAGATACTTAAATGAGAATAAAATTTCTGTAAAAGAAATAAATGCATCACCTAAAAGTATTGCGGAGGTAATTGAAATGATTGATTCTGGTAGTGTATCAGTAAAAAGTGGTAAGGATTTACTATATCAAGTATTAGAATCAAATGAACAGCCGAAGGAACTGGTTGAGAAATTAGGTATATTGCAAATAGATGATGAGTCTTATGTAGCTAAATTAGCCGATAAAGTTATTGGTGAAAACCCTTCTGCCATTAAAGAGTTTATTGAGGGCAAGGAAAAAGTTTTTGGTTTCTTGTTGGGTAAAGTTATTAAAGAATCCCAAGGTAGAGCTAATCCCAATGTGGTAAATAAAATATTAAAGGAAAAAATAGAAAAAACAAAGGAATAGGGATTTATCCCTATTCCTTATTTTTTAATCTCGTCCATAATAGCTTTAACATCATTAGGGGTAAAAATGTATTTTTCATTACAGAAATGACATTCCAATTGAATATCCTTTCCCTCATCTAAAACCTGCTGTAATTCATCAAAACCTATGCTCATGAGGCTACGGGTAAAGCGATCTTTACTGCAATTACACTTATAGGTCAAATCTTGCTTTGCAAGTATAGTGGGGTCTAGATCTCCCACTAACCAATCCAGCATGGCTTCAGGGGTTTGTACACTCATTATTAAATCAGTAACACCCTTTAACATAGCTAATTTATTTTCCAAAAGCTCCACATCCTCGTCCGATGCACCAGGCATAATCTGAACTAGGAACCCTCCCGCAGTTATTATTGACCCATCTGTGTCAACCAAAACCCCTAGACCAAAGGCTGATGGCTTTTGTTCTGACTTTGCGTAGTAAAATGTCAAGTCATCTGCCACTTCCCCAGAAACAAGGTTAATACTTGAGGTGTAGGGCTCTTTTAATTTTAAATCCTTAATTACAATCAATTGCCCCTGCCCAACTCCACCTGATACATCAATCTTTCCAAGTTGATTTGGGGGTAGCTCCACCAATGGGTTTTGAACATACCCTCGAACTTCCCCGATTCCAGCATCGGCAAAAACTTGACCCAATGGCCCATCACCATCTAGTTTAAGGTTTATTCTTTGGTCACCTTTGAATTCAGAAGAAGCCATAAGTACAGCACCGGTCATCAATCTTCCTAAGGTTGCGGAAGCCACTGGATAAAGACCATGACGTTCCCTAGCTTCACTAACTAAATTTGTTGTAACTGCAGTAAGACATCTAATATGCCCATTGGCCGCAGTGCTATGTACTAAATAATCTTTCATTTAGTTTCCTCCTGTTGATTTACTAAAAAATATTATAACAAAAAACCAGGGTATTTTCACACCCTAGCTTAGTATATCCACAACTTTAAGTTTTTCCTTACTTAAATCCACAAAAGTTGAATCGTTGACCTTAACAATAGGCCTTGTGGCATCACTGGGGTTAACAAAGATTATATCCCCAACCCTGCCATCACTTAAAAGTACAGTATTGCCCACATAAAATTTAGATATATTATCTAGGAAAATCCTACTTACCCTAGGATCTAAGTGACCAAAGCTATTTAAAGTTATTTGCTCAGCCACCTCAAAAGGAGAGTACTTATCCCTATAATTTTTGTTTGTACTCATGGCATCATACACATCAGCAACAGCCAAAATCTTACCAAACAAATGTATTTCATCACCCTTTAAACCATTGGGATAGCCACTGCCATCCTCCCGCTCGTGATGGGTTAAGACACCTAAAGCCACATCTTTACTGATATCTGGCCTAGTATTAAGCATCTGGTAGCCAAAGGTAGTGTGTTTTTGCATTTCTTTATACTCTTCATCAGTAAGTTTTGATGGTTTTTCTACAATTCGCTTGGGAACCTTAGATTTCCCGATATCGTGTAAAAGGCCAGAATAAATTATTCTTCTAACCTCCACATCACTTCGTCCCATCCATTTACCAATCATACCACTTAAGAAAGCCACGTTTAAGGAATGTTTGTTAATGTACACGTTCTCATTCCTTTGTAGCATTAGCCGACCTAAAATATTGTTTGTACTCATCACTTGGTCATAGATTACATCAGCGATTTCCCTTACTAGCTCCATGGAAAACTTCTTGCCAGAAGCGATGGAGTCTAAAAGCTCACCAGTTAACAGCATACCTTGTTGGTATTTATCAGTAAATTCTTGTATATCTGGCCTAACAGTTTCTTTGCTTTGACTTTCAATTATTTCATCATTTTCTGTGCCATCATGTACGAAAACATTGGGTATACCGATGTAATTAATTTTATCAATCATATGGTCAGTAAGGACAGTACCATTGGCGAGAAAAATACTACCGTGCTTTGTAAGGACATCCTTTGCAACCTTTAAACCAGGAATTAAATCTGTGGAACTAATTACCCTCATAATTATCACCCTTTTAAATACAGTTTTATAGTATATATTCGACCATTAATTACATTTTCCTGCATTTAAAAAAATAATTTCAGGATAATCAACGGGTAACTGGGAAATTTAATATTAAAGTAAATTTAGGAGGTGACTGAGTTGTCAAATAATAAGTCCTTTGAAGTTGGAGGTATGAAAATAACTAAGTTAGTACCTCAAAGTGAAATCGATGCATTTGTTCAAAGTCTGCCCGACCAAGAGAAGGAAGATATAAAAAATGTGATAATGGCCCTTAATGAACAAGGGTACATAAGTATAGAGGAAGCATAAATCAAAAAGTAACCGTGGGACTCTGCGGTTACTTTTAATTTTGTGGTGTATTTTTGATAAAAGTGCTAAAATAAATGTGAAAAATAAGAGAAAAATAAATAAAAGTGTTCAGTAAAGCTAAGAAAAAGTAAGCAAAGAGTAGAGAGGGGTTATAATAATGGGCACTATTTTAGTGGTGGAAGATGACATAACATTATCCCAAGGCATTGAATTCACATTAAGTAGGGAGGATTACAAAGTCCATGTGGCACCTACCCTAGAAGAAGCTAGGAAATTATTTAAAGAAATATCCCCTGATCTAATATTATTAGATGTAATGTTACCTGATGGAAGTGGTTATGATCTTTGTAAATGGGTACGTGGTATATCAAAGGTTCCAGTGGTTTTCCTAACAGCCTGTGATGACGAGGTAAATGTGGTTTTAGGCCTAGAAATAGGTGGAGATGACTACATCGCCAAACCCTTTAGAGTAAGAGAATTGGTTTCAAGGATAAAGGCTGTACTCAGGAGGCACGGCGTTTCAGACAATACAGAGATAACTTCAGGAAACCTTCGACTAGATATCTTGAAGGGCAAACTTTGGAAGGATAATAAAGAAATCTTTGTATCGCCCATGGAATGGAAATTACTTGGGGTGTTTTTACAAAATCCCCAGCAACTTTTAACAAGAAATACAATACTTGAAAAGCTTTGGGATGTATCAGGGGAGTTTGTGGATGACAACACCTTATCTGTTTACATCAGAAGATTAAGGGAGAAAATTGAAGATGACCCATCCAAACCCATATATATAGAAACAGTTAGGGGAATGGGTTATAGATGGAGACAAGGATAGGGGGGAAATCATGGCTTTGATACATAATAAAGAAATGAGGTTCTACCTAGGGATTCTAGTTTTGATTAATGTGCTTCTAATATTGGTATTAACATTTGTCATAGGACAAAACACCCAGAAATTACATCAGCAAACAATACAAGAAAGAATAGCTTTATTAGGTAGTATTTTGCAATCATATCCCCATTTAGAAGATGAAATAATGCCATTTCTCACAGAGAGGGCAACCCCTGAACAAATTAGCATCGGGATAGAAATTGCTGAGAGGTATGGTATTGAAACTGGAATGCCATTGGATTTAAGCACAAATTTTAGCATATTCCACAATGGCAATCAAAAAATCTTCTTAACCTTCGGGCTAACCCTTATATTAGTGACCATGTCAATAATAATAATTATGTTGCATAAATTTTATGGACAAGTGAGATCCTTTGCAGACTACGCAGAAGGAATCGTAGAGGGAAGGATTAATCTAGTTGAGGAAATCCCCCAAGAAGGAGATTTCCCCAAGTTAATAAATCAATACAATAACATGGCCAAAAGGCTTCAAGGCACAATGGAAGATCTAAAAAAAGAGAAAATTTATTTAAAAAATATAGTGTCAGATATTTCCCATCAGCTAAAAACTCCTTTAACATCCCTTAAAATGTTCAATGATCTATTGCTGGAGGGTGAAATAGAAGATATAAGAACAGCTACTGATTTTGTTGGCAAAAGTCAAGAACAGATAGAACGGATGGAATGGCTAATAAAAAACCTACTAAAGATGGCTAGGCTAGAAACCAACTCCATTGAATTTAATAACATAAAACAAGATATTAACACAACAATCAGAGAGTCATATTTACCCCTACAGAAATTGTGGCAAGGTAAGAACATAAATATAACAGAAGAATTGGCAGATTCCATGAATCTAAACCATGACAAAAACTGGCTGGCAGAAGCCCTCAGCAATATTGTGAAAAATGCCATTGAGCATACACCCAAGGGTGGGCATATTAGGATTGCAACATCTGAAAGCCCACTGGCAATTAGAATTATGATACAAAATAGTGGAGAAAAAATAACTAAAGAGGAGTTGCCATTCATATTTGACAGATTCTACCGAGGTAAAAGAAATACTAAAGTTAACAGCACGGGAATAGGCTTAGCCCTATCAAAAGCAATTGTTGAAAATCAAAATGGGGTAATAGATGTAAAAAATTCAGAAATTGGTCCTCTTTTTATCATTACCCTTTATAAAGATGAAAGTATATAGGTTTTTAGCTAAAATTTTTGAGGTCGACATAAGTCGGCCTTTAACTTATCTTACAATATTGTAAGATAACATTCATCAAGTAGTAAGATTAAGGGGTTATACTAGTAATTGTAACAAAGACAATATATCTGAGGGGGAAAAATAATGGAGGTATTAAGAACGGAAAATCTTTTTAAAACATATATATCAGGGGAACAAAGGGTAGAGGCCTTAAAGGATATAAACATATCCATCAAACAAGGTGAGTTTGTGGCAGTGGTTGGACCAAGTGGCTCTGGTAAAAGTACATTACTTCACCTTTTAGGTGGTCTAGACAGACCAACAAAGGGGAAGGTATTGGTGGATGATACAGATATTTACCAAATGAATGAAAACAAACTTTCGATCTTTAGACGTCGCAAAGTAGGGTTTATATTTCAATTTTATAATCTCATCCCTGTCCTAACAGCAAAGGAGAACATCACTTTACCCACAATGCTAGACAACAAGAATGTAGATACTAAATACCTCAATGAACTATTGGGAATCTTAGGTCTAGAAGATCGAAAAAACCACTTTCCATCTCAATTGTCTGGAGGACAGCAGCAGAGGGTGTCCATAGGAAGGGCAATGATTTATAAGCCATCAATTATATTTGCAGATGAACCAACTGGAAATCTTGATAGTAAAGCAAGTAAAGAGGTGGTGGAGCTTTTAAGATACTCTGTTAAAAAATATCAACAAACCCTTGTGATGATTACCCACGACATAGACATAGCAGAAGAAGCAGACAGAATAATAAGGATTGAGGATGGGGCCATTGTTAAAGATGAGGTGATTAAGAAATGAAATCACTAAGCCAAGTGGCAGTCCGTTATTTGATGGAGCAAAAAAAACGTAGTATTTTAACCATCATTGGCATTGTCATTTCCGTTGCCATGATAACATCCATCGGAACAATGATTTATAGTGTAGATCAATTGGAATTAAGAAATGTCAGGGAGTTTAGTGGAACAAACCATGGCTCATACTCAAACATAACTTTAAATCAATACAATTATGTAAAAAATAATGTCAACACAGAAGTAATGGGAAAATCAATTTTAGCGGGGACAACTGCCATTGAATCTCGCTCCAGAAGCTACCGCATTGAAATCAGTGGCTATGACAATAACTACATTGAAATGAGAAATATTAATCCTGTTGAAGGTAGGCTGCCTGAAAAACCCAATGAAATTGCATTAGAACGCTGGAAGGCTGAAGAAATTGGCCTTAAAATAGGTGAAGAAATTACATTTACCATCGGGCATTATATGATTGGTGAAAATATATTAAGAAGAAATGAGTGGTCCGATGAAGCTATTTTTCATGAGGTTACTGTTCATACTTTTACGTTGGTTGGTGTCATAGATAGTCGCTGGACTAGTTTATCCAGTAGAGTTTCTACAGCCATAGTGGATCTTAACTGGGCGGAAGAAATTAATACAACATCTGAAGTAACAGCGGTTTTAAGGGTTAAAACCAGATCTGATATCACAGAGACCTTAAGGGAGATTGCAACAGCTGCAGGAATCAGTGAAAGAGATATTGAGTATAACAATAACCTAATAAGAAGGGAACAAGGGTATATTCCTCCAGAATTGGTCATAATAGCTTTGTTTCTTATAGGTCTTATATGTGTGGCAACCATTGCAGTTATATTTAACTCCTTCAACATATCTGTGTTAGAAAGAATAAAGCAGTTTGGAGTAATGCGTTCCATAGGTACTACTCCCAGTCAAATCAGAACTTTGGTTTTTACCGAAGCATCTATTATGAGTGCCATTTCAATACCTTTGGGTTTAGGGGTCGGGTACTATGGTACAGTTTTACTTTTTATGCTTTTATCTGGGGGAGAGTTTTCAAACTTTCAAAACATTATAATTGTAACATCCCCAGTGGTAATTGGAGGGAGTATTGTTATTTCATTGATTGCTGTGTACCTTTCAGCATTTGTACCTGCATTAAGCGCAGGGAGAGTTACACCCCTAGATGCAATATTTCAGCATAGGTCACTGAAAAAAGAAAGGGAAACACGAAAAGGTTTTCTCTGGGGGAAAATATTCGGGGCAGAGGGTTTGTTAGCATATAAAAATTCCAGAAGGAATAAAAAAAGATTGATAGTAACTGCATTTTCCATGAGCATAAGTGTAATTATGTTTTTAGTTTTCAGTGTCTTTACCAACTATGCATTTAAAATCAATGATCGTTCATTCGCTTTTAACGCAGATTTTACTTTGTACGGCTATGGGGCAGGGACATACTCCGAAGAAGACCTTGCCAATATATTGGCAATGGAGGGACTAAGCAAAGTTACACCACTGCGCACAAATATGGGTAACGTGCTGGTGGATACTAATAGAATACTAGAAAACCTTAAAAAATACGATTCTTTCATCGCAGAAACTGGGCTCTTATACAACAGTTATATCCAAGGATATGACCATAACCAAATGGCAATTTTAACTGATAAATTACAAAGTGGCACCTTGGATATTGAAAAGCTTAATAACGAAAATGGGGTACTGGTTGTTCAAAATGCACGGGTATATGATCATCAGGAAATGAAATTCGTGGTAAATCAAACCTTGGACCTAAAAATCGGGGATATAATTAAAATAAAGGCTTACAACCGTACAGAGTTTAACCTTGATATAAAGGAAGAAGACTACATTTCACTGAAAGTAATGGGTATTATTGAGATGTCCCCCATCGGTGAGCAATTCCCCCATTATGGTGGAGTTGGTTTAATTACAACCAAAGAAGTTTTTGAATATGCCACAGGTAGAACGGGTTATGATTCCATTTTCGTGGACATGAAAGAAGACGCTAATTATAACGATGTGGTGGCTGGGCTCAGAAGCATCACAGAAAAATATTCCCGTGATGCCATGATTTTTGACAACATCGCCAACACAAGGAGAGAAAGACAAACAAAGATGGAGATATCCATACTAATCTATGGATTTATATCCCTAATTAGCCTTATAGGGGCGCTGAATATTATTAATACAATAAGTACAAATTTAATAACAAGGGTAAAAGAATTTGGTATGTTAAGGGCAGTGGGGATGAGTCCTAAAAGCATGAGAAAAATGATCCGCCTTGAAGCAGTATTTAGCAGTGTAATAGGTACAATTTTTGGCCTAGCTGTGGGCAATATGCTTGGGTATATCCTATATACTTTAATAAATGATTTTCAAGGTTACCCATGGGAGTTCCCGTTAAATGCAAATCTCATCGCAATTTTTGCCACAATCATAATAGCATTATTAGCCACCATAACACCATTGAAAAAAGTGGCTGCCATGAATATCATAGAAACCCTAAGGGAAGAGTAGAGTGTTTAACCTAAAACAAAGTAAACCCATGTAAAAGCATGGGTTTTTACTTAAGTATAAATATACTTCAGGGCAAAAACAGATAATGAATATGGTAAAATAATTAAATAAAGGAGGTAGACACAGATGGAGTTTAAGGACAAAGTTGTGATTATCACAGGTGGTGGTAACGGCATTGGTAAAGGGTTGGTTAAAGGCTATGCCAATGCGGGTACAAAGGTCATCATAGCAGAAATAGACCAAGACGCAGGCATTGCGTTACAAGAAGAACTAGTCTCAAAAGGGCATATGGTGAAATTTATTCAAACAGATATGGGGGATAGCCAATCAATCCAATCCATGATAAATGAAACAGCTAAAGAATATGGTCAAATAGATATACTAATTAACAATGCGGCCATATCCCATAACTCATCCATTTGGGAAAGGGATGACAAAATGTGGGAAAGGGTTATTGCTGTCAACTTAAATGGACCGTATTATGCCAGTAAATATGCTTCTAAACATATGACTAAAAACGGTGGAACAATAATTAACATAACGTCAACCAGAGCTTTTATGTCCGAGGCCAACACAGAGCCTTACTCTGCCTCAAAAGGTGGTTTAGTGGCACTAACTCACAGTCTTGCTATAAGCTTAGGCCAGCATGGCATAAGAGTTAATTGCATAAGTCCTGGTTGGATTCACACAGGAGATACCAATAAACTTACTTTGGAAGATCACAAACAACACCCAGTGGGCAGAGTGGGAACAGCGGAAGATATCCTGCAAGCCTGCTTTTACTTAGCATCGGAAAAAACCAGTTTCA
>CAYYRM010000051.1:0-13385 GCA_964474005.1 uncultured Eubacteriales bacterium | reverse complement strand
AAAAAATCATACTGGCATACAAAAAAAATATACAACCTTTTTAAAGGGCGTATAGTTTTTTTTAAATTATCTTTTCAAGCACTGGGAATTACTCATTTCATCAATTTTACTCTATAGTCCCAATAGAAATGATGTTTATTTTTACAATCACGTTTATTTTTGCCTGTTTAAATTGCTCATTCCAATTTTGTCCATCAAAGTGTTTAGGGTGATAAGCCCTTACATATTTTCCATACCCAATACTATCAGTCCCATAATTATATTGTAACTTCTGAATCACTTGTTCACACATCAATTTTGTTTGGTAAGCCAAAGATTTTTCGAGAGTCCTAATAAATTTTTCATTTAACTCATCAGTAGTGGATAGCTCAGTTACTGAACCAGTAATATTTATGGTATGATCAATTTCTAATTTGTTTCCCCTGATGCGTGTTTTTATATTATTGTTACCTGACAATTTTCTTATGGTAGCATATTCGTTTTTTTTCCCGGGCAATGTAGTTGTCAAAAAACCGTCTCTAATATTGTCTTTTAACATAGAAAGCGCCACACTATCGTCATGAGTAAGTACTCCAATCATTTTATCTTGGTCAAAAATAGCTGTTGAATTAGCTAATCTCTCATGTTCAGTGTTTCCTTCCTTTAAATATGGTATAACTGGTTCAATACCGTCGGTTACTAAATCATTGTAAAAGTCTCTAATTGTTGTGAAAGGAACTGTTGTGGTGAAATAACTATTAAATATTAAATCAAATAAAAATAAGCTTACTAGGGGAGCAAATTCTGGTTCTACTCTCATTAGGTCATTGGCTTTTCCCTCAGTGACCACTAACCTGATGGTGCCCCTGCTCTCTGGATCTCTGACCAGTGTATCGATGTGGCGCCTTATTCCTTTTTTCGCTACTTCCTCGCTAACAATAAACATTTTAGTGTTATTAAAGGTTATCCTCTTAGATGATTTATTTTGAATATTATCTTGTGCATTTCTCAAAGAACTGCTTACGCTAGAAATTTCTATTTTTTTTGATGCCGCTTCAGGATCTATTGTGGGAGACACTAATGTTACAAGGTAATGTTCTTCACTATTTTCAACTTTATCTATTCCTATGCCAAATACTAGATATAAATCGTCAATATTTCTTGCATCCCAGCATGATGTAATAATAAATGTTGATAATACTAATAAAACTAAAGATTTAATCTTTTTTACCATCTTTTTTCTTCCCACCTTTTAATAAAAAAGTTATTAGTAATATTACTGGTAATGCTAATCCAAAAAATATATTACAATAGCCTATAATTTCTTTGTAAGCTCCTATTTGGACAGAACTCCTAGGATACAGTGACAAAAAAAATACAAGTGGTGAAAACATATAAATAAAACCGCTATTATTTCTTGTATTAAACAAAGATTGTAATATTAACGATCCGACATAATACTGTACAATAACAGTGACTATCACTGTGAAAATCCAGAATATCGAGAAAAAAATTTCTATTCTTTCAATTATTGGAATATCAATTACGTCTAGGTAATTTATGGTGGGATACATTAAAGTCTGAAGTTCTTGGTAGCCAAACAATGCAATTTGGCTGAAAACAGTTATAGTATAAATCAGTGCTACAAGGAAAACAGTTAGTGCCCCCATTTTAGCTATATTTTTATTTTTATTAGCGATAAATGGAAATAAAAACAATGATACTTCATATCCTGCATAAGTGAAAATAGAGAGTTGAATACCTTCTGCTATTTTACTTATTCCACTTCCCCCAATAGGGAGCACATTTAAAAGAGAAATGTGATAAACTGGAACAATTATTAAAAATGATATAGGGATTATAGTGTAAAATATAATTTGACAAAATCTACCTATTAATGGTAAACCATCTTTTGCAACGTTGATTACAGTTACTAAAGCTAATAATAGAATCACCCAAATAGGGGTTCTTGGGAGAAACCAAGTTATTATCATATCAGCTAATGACCTTAACACAGCACTGGATACAGCTAAAGAATATAAAAAATAAAACAATAGGATTATGAACGCCAAAGGTTTAGACAATAGATAAAAAAAGCATTGTAAAAATGAGTCGTCATCAAATTTGCTAGATACATATAATGCTATGTATGTTGAAGCTGTTACCACAATTCCAGCAATTATTACTGATATCCAGCCATCCTGCATAGATATTTTGCTAATTTCTCTAGCTAAATTTAATATACCAGTACCTATCATGATACTAATAAGAATTATATAAAACTGTCCAGTGGTAATCTTTCCTTTGTTAAATTTGTTAAACATTATTTGGCCCTTCTTTTTCGCTTAGTTATTGGTGATGTCTGATGGTTGTACAATGGTTTTCTTAATAATGAGTCAGTGATTATGGTTGAATCCATGGGAGCAAATGGTGCCAAGTAAGGATACCCGAAAGACGAAAGTCTACAAAGGTGCGCTAATATCCAACACCATGTAATAACTATACCAAATGCACCGAAGGTAGCTGCAGTAATAACCATTGGTACTCTAATAAACCTCAGAGCATAACTAGTACTATAATATGGAACTATATAGGCACCTAAAGCAGTAATCGCCACAACTATAACCATTATCGGACTAACTAACCCTGCCCTTACAGCAGCATCTCCGAGAACAATTGCTCCTACGATACCAATAGTTTGCCCTATTGATGCTGGAAGCCTTGCGCTTGCCTCACGAAGTAGTTCTATTGTTGCTTCCATTAAGATGACTTCTACCACAGGAGGATAGGGAACCTGCATCCTAGATCTTGCTATACTTAATGCAATATCTGTAGGTATTACATCATGATGAAAGGTTGTTATAGCAACATAGAAAGCTGGAAAAGACGTTGTTATTAAAAAACCTAAGTATCTAATAATTCTCAAAAAATTTCCATAAAGAATCCTTTCGTAGTAGTCATCAGGAGACTGAAATAATTGTGATAACCCAATCGGTAGAATTAAACAATTAGGAGATCCGTCAACAAATATACCAATTTTTCCTTCTAACAGATTTGAACATACTTTGTCTGGCCTTTCAGTCGTTTGCATCTGTGGAAACATAGAATATGGATTTTTTTCTAAAAACTGCTCTATATAAGCTGTTTCAAATATCCCATTAATTTTAATTCTTTGTATTCGTGTACATATGTTATTTAGTAAATCCTTATGTACTAAATCATCTATGTATATAACACTTACTGTAGTTCTTGTTCTTTCACCTAAAATATACTCGCGAATTTTTAGTTTTGGATCTTTCAGTCTTTGTCGGATTAAGGCAGTGTTGGTCCTTATGTTTTCTACGAAACCATCCTTAGGTCCACGAATAACATGCTCTATTTTTGACTCATCAATGGACCTTTTTTCGTAGCCTTTTGTATCTAAAACAAGAAATGTAGAGAATTTGTCTATTAGTAATACCGAATTACCAGCAAATAAATTATAACTAAGTTTAAGTATATCAATTTCAGATGTTATATTATCTATAGGTATAAAATACTGAAGAAACTCTACTTTTTTAATCCTACTAACAGTTACATTTGTTAACCTATTTTGTAGAGGGTTTATAACATCTCTATTAATTATTTCTTTATTTATCAAACCATCAATAAATATTAAAGTACCTTCCAGTTCGTTATCACAAAAATTAATTCTTACATTTTTATACTTTACATCATCACACTCATTTAATAACCTTTGCTTGATGAAAGCTAAATTTCTTGAAAGACTTTTAGTCAGTAGGTAATCATTTTTTGTTAAAATATCAGTAGGGTTTTCGTTCTTTTTTCTTAAAATTGTCCCAATTTTATTGAGAATTTTCACCTTCTCAACTCCTATATAATTCTTTCTTATATTATTTGGACTTTTGATAATGATTATACCTTCTAACATAAAGGAAAAATAACTTAAAAGTAATATATTGAATAATTAAATACTTATTCCAAGTTCAAAATAAATCACTGACTTAGAAAAAATCATACTGGGATTGGGATAGCAAAAAACTATACCCCCTTTTTAAAGGGCGTATAGTTTTTTTTATTTTACATAAACTAATTTCAATTGTTTTATGGGTTATAGTGGAGGAGATGACGCAATGATAATAAACACACATCTACTTATGGCACATATGGTCTATGATAATCTTTATAACATTGGCATGAGTAAGGTGGATAAATATAGCTTTTTGTATGGAAATATTAAACCTGATTTTACAAAGTACCTATATTCTAAGCCCCATCGCATGAAACAGTCACTTAATTATGTTTTAAGAGAGGTCAGTGGACTAATATATCCTAAGAAAAAGAACATAAATGAGTTCTCAAATTCCTTAGGGGTAATCAACCACTTTATAGCTGATTTTTTTTGTAGCCCACATTATCACAAACCAAAATTTAACCTACTGACCCATATGCTTTATGAGTTTAAACTGCATCTTAAAATCAAATCAATGGGTAAAAAAAGTCTATCTTTACATGACCTAGATATCCAAGATTTACTTAACCGTGATATTAACCATGTTATTAACTGTCTAGAAGATGAATATATAAACTCATCCCCCAGTATTGAAAAGGATATAATCATAGCCCTAAAAGCTTGCACCTTGGCTAATCATTATATACTAACTAACACTTTATTTGATTTCAACAGGGAATTAAGTGCCTGATTTTTCTCGTCTTATCAAAATACCTGCTATTTCATCTAGCTGGTTATGAAAGTCATAGATTATTTCCTTCTCCTTTTCAGTGCACCCCAGTAAGATTTTTAACTCAGAATCCCTTTTGTTAAGATCCACTGTGCACATTACAGCATCTATTGTTCTTTCTTTATCACTACCTATCCATACATCGATACCATCCCCATCCCCCGCATATGTACCTTTTAGGTAGCCATAGTCTAACTGATATATTATAGAAGTGAACCTAGGATGGGCACTTCCCTTTGGACGGTCAATAAATATTTCTGATTCTTTTACTAGTTTTTCTAACCCTAACCAAAATTTCTCGTTGTGCATATTACCCTCCTATAAATTACAGCCACCCAAAGGTGGCTTATTTTTCATCTGCGGAAAATTTTATCCCTGCACTTAATCTGGAATCATATAAAACCTTCATTACACTTCTGGTATGGTCCAGTAGCTGGTGACATTTTTCTATTTCATTATTTTTATACATTTCATAGAAACTATGTGTTTCATAATACATTCTATTGGCTTTATCTTGGATATTGAAAGTCTCTAATTCACCATTTATATAAATGGTGAACTCTTGCATTCCATTGGCTCCATTTTTTATGTTGATAAATCCATTTTCACCATGAATCTGTGCTGAATTTATCCCATGTACATCTTTGGCAGCGGTACACTCACAGATTAGATCAGGATACTTTAATATAAGTACTCCCGCTGTGTCGATTCCATTTTCATGGAGATTAGGGAAGTATTTCACTTCATTGGGCTGCCCCACTAAGCTTACAACAAAATGTATATTATATATGTTCAAGTCCATTAATGCTCCACCAGAAAACGCTGGATTAAAGACATTGGGTGTCTGTCCATTTTTAAATAAGTCATATCTACTGGAGTATTGAGTATAACTTGTCTGTATTAGCTTAACCTTTCCCAGCCTTTTTACTTGCTCCTTTAGTAATGTAAAGTTTGGCATATGGATAACTGTTATTGCTTCAAAGAGGAATAAATTTTTATCCTTTGCCAATTTAACCAGTTCCTCTGTTTCTTTTAATGTAGATGTAAAAGGCTTTTCACATATTACATGCTTGTTATTTTCTAAAGCCTTTCGTGTATGTTCAAAATGTAAACTGTTAGGGGAAGCCACATAGATGAAGTCTATTTCTTCACTTTTTAACATTTCATCTAAGTCAGTGAAAACATTACTAATCCCAAACTTATCTGCCAATGTTTTACCTGTTTCAAAATTCCTAGAATACACACCCACGCATTGTGCCCCTTCAACCTGATTCACAGCATCAATAAAGCCTTCAACAATGGAGCCAGTTCCTATGGTTGCTATTTTCATACTTTAACCCTCCTAACCAAGTTTAATATTTAACCCTGTGTCATACTCCTTCTACTTTGCAAAATCTTTGCAATCTGTACAAATTTAGGCAGTGAGTACTGGTAAAATGATTTATAGGCTGCGCAGAAGTAGTTAGAATTATCTATGGTGTTAGCCATGGGCTCATAGTGCCTTCTGCATCCACCCCTGCAAATGGAATATATTTCACAGCCTCTACATTGTTCGACTATCCCTACTGAGCATTGGACAAAATCCTTTGCTTTGTTTCCTTTTAGCATCTCACCAATGGAGTCTGTGTTTATATCACCCATTTTCCATTGGTCCAAAACATAAAAGTCGCAAGGGTATACGGAGCCATCTGCTTCCACCACCACATTGGCTGAGCAACGTCCTTGCATATCACAGGACTCTGGTGGATAACCCATTAGCATTTGAACAATGTTTTCAAACATTCTAATACTTACCATTTCCCCTTGAATGAAGTCCTTGTACCACAGATCAAAGAGCCTTTTCAAAAATTCCTCATAATCCCTAGGAGTAAGGGAGTATGGATTTTTCCCTGGTTCTTCCCCCAGCTCATCAAGGCAGTTTATGAACTGTAGATACTTAAAACCCCTTTTTTTGTAGTAATTATATATTTTACCTATGTGTTTTGCTACATTTTTAGTAACAACACACAAGATGTTGTATTCTACTTTATGTTTGTTAAATAAGTCTACGGTTTTTTCAATCCTAGTAAAGCTCCCTTTGCCTGTATTATCAACCCTATGGAAATCGTGAATATCCTTGGGTCCATCGAGGGATAATCCAACAAGGAAATGATTTTGAGCTAAAAACTCAGCCCAACCTTGGTCTATTAAAATCCCATTGGTTTGTATGGAATTTCCCACCCTTATCCTTTTGGTGTTGTACTTTTCCTGAAGCTCAGTGAATTTTTTATAAAAGTCTAGCCCTGCCAAGGTAGGCTCTCCACCTTGAAAGGCAAAACCCACGTACTGATCCCCATACTCAAAGGCCCTTTTAACTAATATTTCAAGGGTTTCATAACTCATTATTCCAAAATTCTCTTCTTCTCTTTTTTCCGCCACATCGTAGTAAAAACAATATTTACAATTTAGGTTACAAAGACTTGATGCTGGCTTTATTAGAATAGTTATTGGTGGCATTCATACTCCCCCTTATCTTTACTATCTTAGTATACATCATAGAGATGCAAATTTAAACAATTGCTGGGGAATTATCATCCTTAAAGTTTCTCTCTATTAAGTCCTTAATTGCACTGATAGCCCTATCTTCATCTTTCCCTTTGGCCTTTACTGTCACCTCAGTACCCTCCTTTGCACCTAAGGCCATCAACCCCATAATACTTTTTGCATTCAATTCACCGCTTCCACTGGAGACGGTTATAATGGATTCAAATTTAGAGGCAATGGAAACAAACAAGGATGCTGGCTTTGAATGTAAACCAGACCTATCAGTTACTTTAAATTTTAGTTGTATCATAATTTTCACCTCCCGAATGATGACAATTGTCTGTTATATTACTATATAAGCAATTTTCATACCAAACACATGTGTTAAAGCATAATTAAAAGCCAGCAATAATGCTGGCCTTTAGTGTATTATCCTTGTTGTTCTAGCTTTTGGATTACGTCTTTGAATTGTGGTAAATGTTCTTTGTGAGCCACTAGCATTTCGTCTAGTATCTCCTTAGCTATCTTGCCTGATGGTACCAGTGGGTTTATTGTAAATGCTTGAAGTGCTTTACCGTAGTCACCTGTTACAGCTGCTTCGATTGTCACTTCTTCCATTGCTTTCATCACTTGTAGTAGTCCCCTTTGAGCCGCAGGTAGTTTACCAAAGCCCATTGGTACTGGTCCAGCTGCGGTTATAATGCTGCTTACCTCTGCAGCGGCATCATATGGCAAATCAGTTAAAGCTCCTCTGTTTCTGGTGCTTACCACCATGTCTGTTCTCTTATCATTGTAAATTGAGCTGATAAGTTCGCATGCAGCATCAGAGTAATAAGCTCCACCACGTTTGCTTAACTGTTCAGGTTTAACACCTAAATCAGGGTCTTTGTACAGCTCAAAAAGCTCTGCTTCTACCTTTTTAACAACTTCTGCACGGGTTTCACCCTTTTTGTATTCAGCAACAGCTTTGTCTAGCATTTCATCTGTTAGGTAGTAATATCTGTGATAGGCACATGGAAGCATACCTAGATCACGGATTTGCTCTTCATAAAATGGAATACTGGCAATGTTTTGAACAGTGTTTTCACCTTTTGTAAAAATTCTGTCCATGATTTGACTGGTAACTTCTTTACCCTCTTTATCAAAAACTCTGTGCCAGTGGTGGTGATTTAAACCGCCATATTGGAAATAAAGCTCCCCAGGGCTCACACCTAATAGCTTTGATTCCACCATGTTATGCATAATAGGTACATTACATAACCCTACTACTTTTTCAAATTTTCCATAGTTTAGTACTGCTTCTGTAACCATACCTGATGGGTTTGTGAAGTTTACTAACCATGCATCAGGGCAAAGCTCTTTTATATCTTCAACTATATCTAAAATAACAGGAATTGTTCTAAAAGCTTTGAACATACCACCTGCACCGTTTGTTTCTTGACCCAGTACCCCATGGCTTAATGGGATCCTTTCATCTTTGATCCTAGCATCCAAAAGTCCTACACGGAACTGTGTTGATACAAAATCAGCGTCCTTTAAGGCTTCTCTTCTGTCTAGGGTCAAATGCACTTCCCAATCCAAGCCCGCTTTTTGAACCATTCTTTTTGCAAGATTACCTACGATTTCAAGTTTTTCTTTTCCTTCTTCGATATCCACTAACCATATTTCTTTAATGGGCAATTCATCTTTTCTCTTTATATACCCTTCGATAAGTTCAGGGGTATAACTTGAACCTCCACCTATGGTAACTATTTTAATTCTATCTTTTTTCAATTGTTTTACCTCCTTTTCATGGGATCTAATTATTCACCAAAATTACTTTTAAACAGTTCAATTATGGCAGACATTGCTTCTGTCTCGTCAGTTCCCTCGACCTTGATTAATAGTTCATCACCTTGGTGTGCAGCCAAGGCCATTATTCCCATTATGCTTTTAGCATTTACTTCCGTTTCGCCCTTAACTACTTTAACATCGGATTTAAACTTTGTAGCAGTTTGTACAAAAAGGGCAGCTGGTCTTGCGTGTAAACCTGTTTTATTTGGAACAACTAATTTACTCTCTACCATGTATTTTCCTCCTTAATAATACACTTTATACTAATGTAAAAACATGCAAAAAATATGCCAAAACAAACCTATTTTGGTTATTGATACAAGTCATATGTGAAAACCTTTCCCCAATCCAATATTTCTTGATAAAACTTTAATTTTAAATAAAAAGAAATTACAAAGGTGTCGATCTTAACTCGACACCTTTGCATATGTTACTGTGCAGCCATTGTGGCATTAGCACCGTTTTCAACTTTTTCATGTAAAAAAATTATTTCTTCAATCAATTCCCTAGCCAACATTGAAGTCATAAGATGATCTTGGGCATGTACCATAAGTAAACTAACACCCACCACTTCACCTTTGCTTTCCTTCTGGATTAACTCAGTTTGAATTTTATGAGCCTCCAAGGATTTTTGACTGGATTCCTTTAGTAGCTTTTTTGCTTCTTCAAAATTCCCTTCTCTGGCATTTTGCAAAGCTTCAAAGGCCATACTTCTACTTTGTCCTGAATTTATAATCAGGCTGAAAATTACACTTTCCATTTCCATTTTTTAAACCTCCCCCTCTCTAAAATTTATATAAATATGATTATTATTAACAATAGTTTACATTTACTATTATATATTATTTTACCCCAGAAGGAAGGGCCCCTTTACTTTAGATACCCATTTATACTTGCCTTTTAGGGCTGCTTTAGAAAAACATAACCGCTTCTTACTTACTTAATCACTTAAGAAGCGGTTATTTGTTCAAAATTTAAGCGTTAAGAGATTCCCCAGTTGATTCTGTCTGACCTTCTTGGACTAACAAAGAGGCATCTAAAGCCTTAACAAAAGGTATATAGATTAAAGTACTTATTCCCACTAGAACGAACCAAAGGATTGGAGTACGCCAGCTCATTGTGGCAAGGAAAGCTGCCACAGGACCAGGGGTTGTAAATGGAAGAGCCACATATACTCTACCAACTAGGTTCCAAGAAGTTACTGTATAAGCAATAATAGCATTTAGTACAGGTACTAATATCATGGGTATGAACAAAAATGGGTTCATTATTATTGGTGTAGAGAAAACTATGGGTTCGCTGATATTAAACATAGCAGGTACTACACCTACTTTTGATACTGTTTTTAAGTGAACTGATCTACCTACTAAAAACATTGCTATAACCAATGGAAGTGCAGCACCTGAGCCACCTATATTAACAAATGTTAAGAAGAAAGGACCTGCGAAGATATGTGGAAGCTCGCTCAATCCGTCGGTTACTGCCTGGGCATTGGCTGCTAAATATGTTGTGGTAAAGGGTATGATTATACCATTTACTACTGCACCACCGTGAATACCGAAGAACCATAGTATATTAATAAGAACTGCTACTAATACCACTACCCCTAAGGAGTCACCTGCTGATACCAGAGGCTGGAACAATTGCATTATAAATACTGGCATACTTTTACCAAGGGTGTTGATCATAATTTGGTTTACTGTAAAGAATAATAATACGTTTATAAACAGTGGAATAAGTGCTTCAAATGGAGCTGATACCATAGGTGGTACCCCTTCAGGCATTCTAATTTTAATGTTTTTATCCATAAGGAATTTAGTTACTTCAACTGTAATTAGACCTATTATAACTGCCAAGAATAAACCCTTTGCATCTAAGAAATTAACTGACATAAAGTTTCCTGGAACATCCTGACTCACTCTACCAGCGGGTGCTGCAACTATTATGAATGTTACTAAAGAGATAATTATACTGCTTAATTGATTCATTTTGTATTTACCAGATAATGAATAAGCTACTGCCACTGCCGCGAATAGACCTAACATTCCCATTGTCATATTGTTGATGGTTAGTAGTGTTCCACTGTTTGCCATTGCCCACTCTCTCCAAGCTAATAAAAACCTAAAGAAGAAGTTTGTTGGACCAATTACCGCAGGGTTAACTGGAGGCTGAGCAATAATTAATGAAAGACCCCCTAGAATAGTTAATGGCAATGTAGCCATAAGACCTTCTTTCATTGCTGATAGGCGTCTTTGTTCAGAGATTTTACCAGCTATGGGAAGTAGTTTCTCTTGGACTTTTCCTTGCAAGTTTGATAATTTGGACATTGATATTTCCCCCTTTTTTTATTTATTGACTAAAGCCCTTGCTTGATTTAAGATATTTTCTCCTTTGCCTAGACCATAATCCATTGGCTGTATTACATCTAAAGGTTTGTTGTGTTCATCAGTAATTTTTTGAAGCTCTTTCTTTTTATAGGATATCTGAGGTCCTAGCAACACCACGTCATACTCATTGATAAGTACCGGCAATTTTTCTACAGGTTGAGCGATTATCTCCCAATCTTGCTCATCTGGCTTCAAAGCTTTTTTCATTTTCTCAACCACTAGACTGGTTGACATACCAGCTGCACATATCAGCAAAATTTTCACCTATACCACTCCCTCTCTTAGGTATTGAATTTTAGTTGGCCAGCTAAAATTTGTTGTGCTTTACTTAGTGCAAATACCGTGCCATACATATTCTTTCTTTTTAAATGTCGAAAAACAACGAATTTATGGGGTTTTCTGGGGTTATCTTTACCAAGTTATACACATCGCCACTTTTTATATACACTTTTTTGTATACAGTATTTTGAGTTTGGGCATGTTATTTTTTATTTAACATGCCCATGGGTTTTTAAAATCTTTTATCGTATCTATGGGGTACCACATCACATGTGGCTTGGTAATGTGTTAACATTTTTTCCTTTAGTTCAGCAATGATTTCTTTGTACTGAGGTTCATTGATCACATTATTTCTTTCCAATGGGTCTTTCACTAAATCATAGAGCTCATCTGCTTCATATAGTCTGCGAACGTATTTAAAGTCTCCACTTCTAATCATGGTAGCCTTGGTATGTTGAGGTATCTGGGTTTGTTCTACTGTTCTTGCCCAGTACTCATTATCTGGACTGTGACCTGCATCCATACAGTGGTCTTCACCTTCAAGTCTACCACCTTCACAGAATACTGCATCTTTATGGAAATCTTCCCCTTCAAGTACTGGTATTAAAGATTTACCGAAATGGGTATGATTTGGTTTGATATTTAACATATCATAAAAGGTTGCTTGAACGTCAATAAGTTCTGCTAATGCATCTGTTACCCTTGGTTTTACATTTACTTCTTTATGGGGTTTTATCACCATTGGTACATTACTTAAGAAATCTTCGAAGTTATTTTGGCTTTTTTCTGCTATTTCGAAATCCCCTGTATAGTCTCCATGGTCACTGACAAATACAATCATGGTGTCATCATAGATTCCTTTGTCTTTTAAGGTATTTACTAAATCCCCCACCAGAGCATCTATTTTAGTACCCATTGCGTAATATACTCGCTTCATTTCCATAAGTTGCTCATCTGACCATTTATATAACTCTTGATTTTTTCTAATTCCCTGTAACATGCTAGGCTTTTTACTTAGTTCTTCTTCAGTTAGCCGTATGGGCGGGCTAATTTTAGTAGGGTCTATCATGTCATAATATTTTTGATCAACTATATATGGTGGATGTGGAAGGGATAGGGCCAGATACATTACCAAAGGCTTATCTTGTTCAGGTCTATTTTTTATATATTCCACGGCATCTTTAACCTGTTCCGTGTCAAAATCAAAGGGCTTTGTTCCTACACCTTTATAGTGTGAGTAATCCCTTTCTTTAGGGGTATTTTCATCAGTGCTATTTTGCTTTTTCTGTCTATACTGCCTCATCATTTCTAAGGATTTATCAGATCTATATGAACAGTATCCCATGGGATCCACATCTAGGTGTAAGAAGTCATTCCTACCACCCCAGTAAACGTTGTACCCTTCATCCTTTAAATTTTTAAGTAAATTTGGCTTATCATCTTTCATCAAATGGTGCATTGTCCTGAATCCATTGGTATGTGGATACCAACCTGTCATGAAAGAACTGCGGCTGGGTACACATACTGGGTTTTGGCAATATGCGTTAGAAAACCCTACTCCTTCTTTAGCTAATTGGTCGACATTTGGTGTTACAGCTGCTTCACAGCCATTATATCCAATGGAATCTGCCCTAAATTGGTC
>CAYYRM010000050.1:0-13500 GCA_964474005.1 uncultured Eubacteriales bacterium | reverse complement strand
TCCATTTCTAGCTTTGTTTCACCAGGACCCCTTGTACCGATACCTCCACCTAATCTTGACAGGGAGGTCCCTAAACCAACTAAACGAGGCAATGTATATTCCATCTGAGCCAGTTCAACTTGAATTTTCCCCTCGTTAGAAGTGGCCCTTTGGGCAAAAATATCCAGTATTAATTGGGTTCTATCAATTATTTTTAAATCAGTAATTTGAGACCAGTTTTTAACCTGGGTTGATGTTAAATCAAAACCAAAGGCAATTCCATCCACTTTATTATCTTTTAAGAAAGAAAGAATTTCATCAACCTTACCTTTACCCACACCAAACTTCACATCTGGGTTTTCTCTTTTTTGAGAAAATGTTTGAACAATCTCCCCACCTGCAGTTTCTATTAAAGAAAAATGTTCATCTATATAATATGGGGAAATGTTCATATTAGGTAGGTCTAAAAATATGGCTATTAAACGCTCTGACATTTTTTGCACCTAACAGTTGTTCAGCCTTTTGGTATAACTTGGAAATTTCTTGCTGCAATTCAAAACTCATATTTGGAACAACCTTTTTGATATCCTCTAAAATTCCAATGGCATTTTCTTTGAGACTTTGATTCAAATAAAGCTTTGCCAGTGAAGTATAAGCAGGGATAAATAAAGGGTTTAATGAAATGGCTTTTTTAAAGTATTCCTCACAGTTTTCAAACCTTTCTAGTTCCATCAATGATTTTCCTATGTTATATAGTATTTCAGGTGAATTTGATCTAAAGTTTAAAACTTGATTGTAGTATTCTATGGCACCTTGATAATCCTTTAAATAAAATAGGATATCTGCCTTTACTGTCAAATAATAACTATTGTTGTGGTTGGTAACAAGGATTTCATCAACTATTACATTTGCATTCTTATAATCCTTTAGTCTTAACAGAGAATAAAGTTTATGACTTAAGGCAGTGTTAGTTTTTTTTATTTTTAATAATCTATTACTAAGCCCTAAAGATTCTTTATATCTGTCCGTTAGATTTAGTAGCACTATGGCTTTTTCCATATTATTACTATCCGTAAAATCCTTTAATACTATTCGTAAAAATAACAGTTTACTGTTTATCTGAAGGTCAGATATGAGTAGGTAAATGGAAAATTGCCAATTGGGAAAAAATAATAATGCTATGGTACTTACATATTGGAATCCACTTACGTAAAATAATATGGAAATTTGTGTTTGTACAAAAAGATTATAGAATAGTAAACTTGTAAATATACCCAATAGGTAGGAGAGATAATTTTTACGTGTGAATTTTTTGTTTTTTATAAGAAATATGGTGTTAGCGATTATAAATAAAACCAGTTCCTGCATACTTTAACCCCCTTACATATGATTTTATAGTAAATAATAACCTTGTCAACTAAAAATAAAAAATGGGCTAATTGCCCATTGGGAAAGAATCAAAATTGTGAAAAGCCCTAAAAGCTTCTCCGTATTTAAAATCCGCACCACTTGCAGCATAACCACCTAATTTTCTTATGAAAGTGGAGTACAAGTGTTTTGAAAATCTCAGCTGGCTTTTGTGACACAAAGCTGCTTTTATCTTGTAATCTAAAACATTTGAGACATTGACTAAAACGTTGTTCTTTCTACTGGCATAAAGGTATAGTTTTGCTTTACTCTCCATTTCAGTAGCCAATTTACATGTTGCTTTACCTACTGCCAAATGATCCTTGTGGGCTAAAAACCTAAGTGGAAAATTAGGATCAAAGGTGATAACTATGTCTGGATTTACTTCATACCATATGTTTCTTAAATCATTCATTAAACGTTTATAGTTTATTTTCATATCTGGATAATGTAGAAATTTTAAATTATGGTATCCCAATACCTTTTTAGCTCTCTTTTGTTCATCTTGTCGTATGGAACCTAAGTTTTGAAGATTTACTCCCTTTTCCCCATCTGAAACATCCACAACAGTTACATCAAAACCCTTCTCAACCAAAAGTCTAATTGTTCCACCTGCGAAAAAATCCAAATCATCGGGGTGAGGGGAAATGGCCAATACCTTTCCAGGGTTTTCGAATATGATGTTAGAAGCTTTAAACGCCAGATCAGGTTCTATTGTCTTGAGACTATTTTTTACATTTTTAATCGCTAAATATCCTAAGAAGGACACTGTGGCTCCTATTCCAAGCCCAATAGCTAGATTTTTATCCTTTTTCATTTTAACCACCTTTTTCCATAATGATATATTTTAGCTTTTGATGAATTGTTTTTTTATATACCATAAAAAAAGAAAAAAGATGTTTAATCAAAAATTTTTGAGACATAATATTTATAAAGGGAACTACATCTTCCCTCTAGTAAATTTTTAGGAGGAAAAGTATTTATGCAAGGAAAAGTTAAATGGTTCAATGCAGAAAAAGGTTATGGATTTATAGAAAGAGAAGATGGTACAGATGTATTTGTACATTTTTCTTCAATTCAAGGGGAAGGATTTAAAACGTTAAACGAAGGAGATCAAGTGGAATTTGATATAACAGATTCTGACCGTGGACCCCAAGCCGCAAATGTGAGAAAAGTATAAAGTGACCAATTGGTCACTTTTTTTGTTAATCAAAAGTATGTATAATAGAAAAATTATATTAAATATGTTAATATTAATCTAAGTTTTGTAAAAAAGGTGCAACTTTTTAGGTTTTTATTCGTCTATATTAATGAGGGCAGGGGGGACAGTTTTGCGAGAGGAGCTTTTAATTGATAGATTTAAAAGTGGGGATGATACTGCCTTCATAGAGGTGTATGATAAATATTTTAAAGATGTATACAACTTCGTTGCTTATTCAGTTAACCAAGATATATGTGAGGATTTGACCCAAGATATCTTTATAAAGGTTTATAACAACATGGATAAATTTAAAGGGAAATGTTCCATAAAAACATGGGTATTTAACATAGCCCGTAGAAGTGTTTATGATTGGTATAGAACACGAAAAATAAGTTTAAATCTAGAGGACTTTGCAAATGTACTTTTAGATGGCAAAACCCCAGAGGCTACATATGAGAAGAAAGAACAAATACAAACACTCATTCAAGAATTAAAAAAGCTAAAAGATGAACACAGGACTGTTCTTCTTCTTAGAAAATTTCATTGTTTTAGTATTAAGGAAACAGCTGAGGTTATGGGATACTCAGAAAGTAAGATCAAAACAATACTTCACAGAGCAACTAAGATTCTAAAGGATAATCTTGAATGTAGGTATTTTCAAGAAGGGAGTGTAGGGGAATATGAAGGAAAGTAATAATAATTTCCACGGAAACTTTTCATTGGATCGTGGTTTCAAATCTTTACCAGATATTCCCGTATCCCAGTTAACAAAGGATAAGATCTTGAGGAATGTGCTAAAAAGTAAAAAAAGCAGATCATACTTCAGTAAGAATTTCTTTGAGATGGTTAAGCCTTTAACCTTCGCTGCAGCAATGCTTATATTTTTAGTAGTTATTCAACATAATTTTAGTATTTTGCCCCAAAGTGCCATAGATGGATTTTACCTAACAGTGGAAGCCAATGTTAGAGGGGCAGAGGTTTATATAGAAAATCAAAGGATAGGGAAAACACCAGTGACCCAAAAGGTGAAAAATGCCAATGAAATAAAAATTACAATGGACGGTTATATAGATTGGACCGCAAAATTAGAGGGATCATCCATAGATCAAGTTTTAGAAAACATTCAAACTTCAGGTAAATATAGACTGTTTAGGAGTTTAAATACTTTAAAACTTGTGGCTGAATTGGACCCCATTCAAAGGGATACAGTTTTTATACAAACAGAAACCCCAGGTGCTGTCATAAGGGTAAATGGGCAGGTAGTGGGTACAACACCCTTCAGTTTAAAAGTTACAGCAATGAATAACTTCATCGAAGTTATTCAGGATAATAAAGAAAAGGTTAGCTTTAACCTAGTTTATGACGGAGATCTAAAATATTCTGGTCAACAGAGCTTTAACTTTACCAATAAAGGCTACCAATTGGATTTGCCTTCCCAAGAGCTTTATAAACCAAAGGATTCCATGATTTCAGAAGGTAACTTAATGGTTCTTGAATATAACTCGGTTAATTATCGAATCAAAGTCATTAACCTAGTGAACGGTGATTATGATTTTAAATCCATCAATGAGTTTTTAGTTGATGAAGGAGACCACTTTCTTTTCAATAATGGTCTATACTCGAAGGATTTTGTAGATAATTGGAAGGGCTTTTTGATTGATGATACTAAGACATTTATTTTTGATGAGGATGGTATTCGGTTATTAAAGGGTGATGGCACCATTAAGACCATCGAAAGCAATATGGATGCAAGGCTTGTTCAGGTGGAAGATAAACATGTCTATTATCAAATTCAGAACAAAATATACTCTGCAAACATAGAGAATGGGCATAAAACACTTCTCTTTAATCTAGATAGTGAAGGAACAGTTAGCCAAATGGTATATGATGAAAAAAATGCTTACTTGTTAATTGATGGAAACATCTACAATTATGATGGTGAAAAAACCTCAAAAATTATAAACTTTGGTAGTATAACCCACTTCACTTTATCAGGAGATAGTATTTTTGTCTTTAATTATGATAGGTATATTAACATTTGGGAATTTAATTTGGAAAAAGAAAACATGAGGAAAATCTACTAATATTAAAATCCACTGGGAAACCTATTTCTAAAGGAGGTTATCACAGTGGATTTTATATGTCCTGTTTGTAATGGATTACAAGATATATATATGGAATGTCCAAAATGTAGTGGTGAAATGAAAGAAGGTGGAAGTCTCCAACAATTTTTTGATCCCTACAGTCCTTATATAAGTGGAGAGATATTAAAGGATGAAGGTGTATCAGAAAAACAATGTGTTCACTTAGCCTTTTGTGATCAGTGTGGTCATGATACCCAGGTAACAATCCAAAAGGAGAGTTGGTAGTTTCTGTTGACCCTTGAGGAAATCTTTGCTAATATATTGTTATAAAGATGGTTAGGAGATGGGTTTATATGGATGATAAGAAAAGGGTAAGCTTAGGGGTTAGGGTAACTGTTATAGGGATGATAGGGAACGTAGTTTTAACAGCTATAAAAGGTTTTTTAGGATATCTTTCTGGCAGTAGTGCACTGGTTGCCGATGCGGCTCACTCCTTAACTGATATAGTTGGAAGTGGTGTAGTTTTAGGGGGACTGAAATTTGCCAGTCAACCTGCTGATGAAGGGCACCACTATGGGCATTATAAAGCAGAGTCCATCGTAGCTAAAATTGTGGCACTGATTCTAATTTTCACAGGGGTAGGGATTGGCTGGTCATCTTTTCAAACCTTCTTTGAGGCAGATTTAGTAGCTCCTGAAATTTCTGCTCTCTGGGCAGTGATTTTATCAATTGTTGGTAAGGAAGCAATGTATCAATACACTGCCAATGTAGGTAGGAAAATAAAAAGCAGTGCGGTAATTGCAGATGCATGGCATCACAGAACTGATAGCCTTTCTTCCGTGGCTGCCCTTATAGGGATAGGAGGAGCACAGCTAGGTTTTCCCCGCTTAGACCCATTAGCTGGTATAGTTGTAGGTATTATGATTATTTACAGTGGAGCTAAAATATACTTATCTGCCATACACGAGCTTATGGATAAAGCACCAGAACAGTCAGTAATCGATAATATAGAACGAGTCTCTTTAAACGTGCAGGGATGTAAAGAAGTCAACGACATTAAGGCCAGATGGCATGGATCAAAAATTTTAGTAGACTTAAAAATATGTGTAAATCCTATGGCCACTGTTTTAGAAGGACATGGAATTGCTGCACAGGTAAAAAAGGAAATAAAGACTAACATCGAAGATGTTGCTGATGTACTTATACATGTTAACCCCTGTCACAAAGAGGGACCTAACCGAGATGAAGAACTTTGTGAAGATTGTGATCGTAATAAAGAACGGGAAGTTAAGTTAGAACAATAGATCTATAGGTCACCCTAAAAGGTGACCTATAGATGTTTAGGAGGTGTAACATTGAAAAAAGCTGAGATCCTTAATGTTATTGAAGTCTTAAAGGATACATATCCAGATGCGAAATGTGAGCTGGACCATCAGTCACCTTTTCAACTTTTAATTGCCACTATTTTGAGTGCCCAATGTACAGATGTTAGGGTTAATAAAGTTACGGCAAAATTGTTCCAAAAGGCAAATTCCCCTGAGGAAATGTTAGATTTAGGGTTGGAAAGGCTTAGGGAAGATATCAAAGAATGTGGGTTGTTTAATAATAAAAGTAAAAATATTATGGAATGTTGTCAAGAGTTAATTGGAAAGTACAATGGAGAGGTACCAAGTAATCTTGATGACCTTACAGATCTTGCAGGGGTGGGGAGAAAAACTGCCAATGTTGTGTTAAGTAATTCATTTGGAGTTCCAGCCATAGCGGTGGATACCCATGTTTTTAGGGTTTCCAATCGAATCGGTATAGTAAATGCTAAGAATGTAGATGATACTGAAAAGCAATTGATGAAAAAAATACCTAAGGAATTATGGATCCATAGCCATCATTTACTAATTTTCCACGGCCGAAGAATATGCACTGCCAGAAACCCAAAATGCGAAATCTGTCCAGTAAATGATTACTGTAAATATTATCTTAAATTATCAAAAAAGCAGATAAAGAAGCATTAGCTCTTTTATCTGCTTTTTTAAATACCATTAAAAACTATTTAGCCATGGATCTTTTAATTAGCCACGGATCAACACGGATCTAAAGGATTTAAAGGGCGGAGTAGGGAAACTAAAGTTTACTGATTAGGAACCTTTGGTTCTGAGTAGGAGCCGTTGGCTCTGATTAGGAGAATTACATTCTCTGAGTAGACGTGCCAGATGATGAGTGTAGGGGCCGTACCTCGTGTCGGCCCTGACATACAAAATGGACTAACACTCTAGTATGCTTTTTGTTATTTTTTTAGTGAAAAGAATATTGTGTTTTAAAGCCTCAGATGGTTATCAAAGTGGTGTTGGTGGTGCTAAGTGGTGGTTGGTTTTTACTTCAAGATCCCTAAATAATTCCCTATATTGGCCTTGGGGTCTATTATTCCTTTAATCTTTGGACTTTGGCAGGTAAGTAGGGTTGTCACCCCTGGACCATGCCCTGTAAGAACACAATCACTGTGTACAACCACACCAATGGAAACAGCACCTTTTAGATAACCACGTCCATAGGTATTATCACAATCCTCTAAAAGAACGATATCACCAAAACGTAGCTCACCTAGATTACATGCTTCAAAGGCTTCTTTATCAGCAGTCATAATGTCATAATCACCACGATGGCTGGTGGCTCCTATACCTGAGCCCATAAGATGTGCTGGAACCTTAGTTACCACAGGAACCTCCAATGTTCCATCTTCTAAAACCTTTATTTTCATCTTCTCTAAAAGCTCTGGATCTGTATTATAGACTTTGATATCCTTAATTCCATCAATTTCCAGGCCTGTTCCCCAAGACTTTATTTGAATCTTATCGCCAATTGTCAGTTTCTCCAATGTTTCCGGTTCAAAATAAACTAAAACGTGTTCAATACCCCCATGCATCCCCGTAACAAAGCCTAAATCCCCTTTTCCTTCTCCTGTTACCACTTTTGCAGTGTTACCAACACATGTCAAAATATTTAAACCGTTGTTACTTAGATTGTCTGAGTTAGCGATACTTACCCCAGGCTCCACATGGTCAGCCACAAAGCCACAAGCCTTATCACCTATTTTTACATTATAAGTTATACCAGCGGTGCCAGGAAGGTGCACTACTTTTCCCTCTGCAGTAATACGGGGAAAAGTATTTTTAGGATGGGTGATCTCCCCTAGGACAGAGATTTGAACCAGTTTTTCCTTATTAGTCTTTAACATAAAAAAACCCCCTTATATTGATTTTGACTATAAAAAATGTAATACTTAGTATATAGAAATATTCGCTATGGTAAATTTAAATTCCTGCCTAATCTTTTTTTAATTTTTTAGTTTTGCAGAAATAATTAAACTTTGTTATTATATAAAAAAAAGTAAAGGAATGAATAAAATTGCATATAGTTTTAGTTGAGCCAGAGATACCTCAAAATACCGGTAATATAGCAAGGACATGTGCTGCCACAAATACTACCCTACACTTGGTGGAACCATTGGGATTTTCCATTGACGACAAGTATTTAAAAAGGGCAGGATTAGACTATTGGGAAAAGGTGAAGGTATTTAGATATAAAAATTTGGATCACTTCTTTGAATCAAATAAAGGTGGCCAATTTTACTATCTGACAACTAAAGGAAAAAAAGGCTACCACCAAGTGGAGTACGGGCCCAATGACTTTTTGCTATTTGGCAAAGAAACCAAAGGGTTACCTGAAGATTTAATCTATGGTGATTTTGATAATGCCATTACAGTGCCCATGGCTCCAGGTAGCGTAAGATCTCTAAATTTGTCAAATACCGTGGCTTTAGTTTTGTATGAATGTTTAAGGCAACAAGGTTTTACCTTTGAATGAAATGGGGGGATAAGGTGCTTCAAAAGTATTATCGTTTAAAAGGACTGGGTAGTAAAGAAATAGTCATTAACAAATCTAGATTTATTGCTGTGGCAACACCCATTGAGTCTGAAATAGAAGCCCTAGAAATAATTCAGCGGGTTAAAAAGGAACATATCCATGCTAATCATAATGTTTATGCATATCAACTGGGTGAAAAGGATGAAATACAAAGAGCCAGTGATGATGGAGAGCCCAGTGGTACTGCAGGGAAGCCTGTTCTAGAAGTTATAAAAAAAGAAAACTTAAAGAACACACTGATAATAGTAACAAGGTACTTTGGCGGTATTAAATTAGGTAGTGGAGGTCTGATAAGGGCCTATGCCCAAAGTGCAAAGGAAGGAATTTTAGCTGCAAAAAAGGGCTATAATCTACTTATGAATAAAACACTAATCTCCTTTGATTACACATATCACGGGAAAATAGAAAATTTTCTACAAGACTTTAAATACATACTTGATACAGAATTTACTGATAAAGTCTCTATATCTTTATTACTCAGGGATGAAGAAATAGAGATGTTTAAAGGGAGTATAATGGATATGACTTCTGGACAAGCAGAATTTACACTTATGGATAAAGAATATGTATTTGTGGAGGAAAGTTAGATGATAAGGTTTGGACCAGCTGGTAATTCATCTCTATTTTATAATGAAGGGAATAAAACTTCCCATGAAATACCCAAGTGGCTTAATGATAAAGGCTTAACAGCCTATGAGTATCAGTGTGGTAGAGGTGTTAGACTAAAAGAGGATTTTTGCTTAAAACTAAAGGAAGAAAGCGAGAAATATAACATCCAGCTAAGTATCCATGCACCCTACTTTATTAACCTGGCATCTGAAGATGAGGGAAAACTTGAAAAAAGCTTAGGGCATATATCAAAATCCCTGGAGGCTGCAAATCTTATGGGTGCTAAGGTCATAGTAGTACATCCTGGTTCAATAAAAAAAGGAGAACCCAGGGCTAGTTCAGTCAGTAGGGCTAAGGAATTTTTAGATAGGGTTTTAGAAGAAACATCAGAGTTTAAACACATTAAAATAGGGCTTGAGACAATGGGTAAAGTAAATCAGCTGGGGAGTTTAGAAGAAGTTTTAGATTTGTGTTTAGTAGACCATAGACTAAAACCCGTAATAGATTTTGGCCATTTACATGCCAGGGAACAGGGTTTGCTGAAATCAGGCAAGGAATTCCAAGGGGTGTTAGAGTTAATAGGGGAAAAGCTAGGAGAAGAGAGGCTTAGGGATATTCACATTCATTTCAGTCCCATAGAATTTACCCAAGGTGGGGAAAAACGCCACCGTACCATGGAAGAATTGGATTATGGGCCTTATTTTAAAGATCTAGCTCCATTACTTTTGAAATATAACATGTGTCCTACGATTATATCAGAATCTGCTGATAAACAGACAGAGGATGCCATGTATATGCATAAAATTTATACCCAATTGAGAGGAGAATGAAGATGTTTAAGGCTGTACTATTTGATTTAGATGGAACATTATTAAACTTAAATGTGGATGACTTTCTGCCAAAGTATATTAAAGCACTTAGCATTAAAGTTAAGGATTATATACCTATGGAAATATTCCCTAAATATTTACTGGACTCCACCTATGTAATGGTTAAAAATAATGATGAGACAAAAACCAATGAAGATGTTTTTATGGAGCATTTTTTTAGTGTTGTGGAACATCAGCGTCAAGAGCTGCAACCTATTTTTGACAGGTTTTATTTGGAGGATTTTCCAAAGTTGGGGGAAGGGTATGTGGGTAATCCCCATGCGAAAAACATTATAGAACATTGTAAGGCCAAGGGGCTAAAAATAGTCTTAGCCACCAACCCTGTTTTCCCACGGGCAGCCGTTGAAGAGAGGGTTAGATGGGTTGGACTAAAGGTTGAAGATTTTGATCTAATAACCAGTTATGAAGAAATGCATTTTTGCAAACCCAATATTAACTACTACAAAGAGATATTAGACAAAATAAGTGTGGAACCCCATGAAGCAATAATGGTGGGCAATGATTGTCAAGAGGATATGGTTGCTTCTGAAATAGGACTAAAGACTTTTTTAGTAGAAGGTTTTATTATCGACAAGGGTACCACATTTAAGGTAGACTATAAAGGGGAACTAACAGACCTATTAAATATTTTGTAATTGACTATATATATTTTATTTGATATATTTGAACTATATAATAACAATTACTAATACTGTAAGTGGGTGATAAAATGGAAAAAACCAGTAGAATGACTAAGCAAAGAAAGAGGATTTTGGAAATACTTAGAAACACCAAATCCCATCCAACTGCAGACTGGATATATAACCAGGTCAGGGAGGAAATGCCAAATATTAGTCTTGGTACGGTTTATAGGAATTTGGGATTGTTAAAAGAAAAAGGTGAGATCCTTGAATTGAACTACGGTAGTTCATTTAGTCGTTATGATGGAAAGGCACATAACCATTATCACTTTACCTGTGATAGATGTGAAGGGGTATTTGATGTTGATATGCCATTACAAGAACATCTAGCAAAGGAAATTCTTTTACAAGAAGGACACATAGTATTAGACCACAGACTAGAGTTCAAAGGCATTTGTAATAACTGTAGGGAAAAGGATAACAACTAAATGTTTGGGGTAGACTTTATAGTCTATCCTTTTATTTTTAATGAAGGCATGAAGGATTTTAGTAAAGTATGTAGAAATAGTTAAGAACAAGACATTACTAAAGGTGATAAAACATGACTATTGTAAAAATATTATTATTGGCTTCAATTGGTGGAATAATTGGATGGGTTACAAACTTTTTAGCAATAAAGCTAATGTTCAGGCCATACAATGAATTTATAATTCCCATAATAAATCTCAAGGTTCAAGGATTAATTCCCAAAAGAAAGTCTGAATTGGCCAAGAGCATTGCAACAACCATAGAAAAAGAACTGTTTTCCACAAACGACCTTTTAGAGACAATCTTAACAGAGGATAATCAAAGTCAGATAATGGGTTTACTTAAGGTTAAAATTAAAGGTGCTGTAAAAGACAAGTTACCGCCAATGTTGGCATTGTTCTCTAGCTCTATAATGACAATGATTGATGGGATGATTGAAAAGGAAGGGAAAAACATATTAAAGGAAGTATTAGTGCACGGAACTTCTATGTTGAGTGAAAAGGTTAAAGTGGCAGAACTAGTGGAAGAGAAAATCAACTCCTTTGACCTTCGCAAACTAGAGGATATAATTTTAGAAATTGCCAGTAAAGAACTTAAACATATCGAATATTTAGGTGGTATTTTAGGATTTCTAATAGGACTGATTCAAGGTGGAATCATTTTATTGATAGGATAAAAAAATGGGACAGAAGGACTTATGTCTGACTGTCCTTTTTAAGGGGGATATAAAAGTGATTGAGTTAAGAAGTGATACATTTACACAAGCAGATGAAAAAATGAGAAAAGCCATGGCAGATGCCGTGGTTGGAGATGATGTTTATCAAGAGGACCCATCGGTTAATAATCTACAAAATCGCGCCGCAGAAATTTTTTCTAAGGAAGCAGCCTTGTTTGTCCCCAGTGGTACCATGGGAAATCTTTTAGCTGTCCTGAGCACTTGTCAACGGGGCGATGAGATTATCATGGAAAACACAATGCACACGTTTTTATACGAAGTAGCAGGAATATCAGCTTTAGCTGGGGTTCAGATTTATCCAGTTCCTGGGAATGATGGTAAGATTCCTTTATATTCTATAAATTCAGGCATCAGACCTGAAAATATTCATTTTCCTGCAACCAAGATGATAGCTTTGGAAAATACCCATAACATGTCCGGAGGGAAAGTGTTAGATTTAGATTACATAAATGCTGTGGGGCAACTGGCCAAAGAAAAAAACATTCATTTTCATATAGATGGTGCTAGGATTTTTAATGCAATCACAGAACTTGGGGTGACAGCCAGTGAGATGGTGCAAAATGTGGATTCCATACAAGTGTGTTTATCAAAGGGATTAGGTGCTCCAATGGGTTCGATGCTAATAGGAAAAACAGATTTCATTGATAAGGCAAGAAAATATAGAAAGATGCTAGGTGGAGGTATGAGGCAATGGGGTCATGCAGCTGCAGCAGGTATTATTGCCCTTGAAGAAGGACCCAAAAAACTTTTAGATGATCACATAAATTGTGGTGAAATAGCTGAAGCCTTAGTCACCAAGACATGGACAAAGGATGTTACTTATAGTACAAACATATGTCGTTTCCAAGTGATTGATATGAAAACAGCAGACAATTTCACAGAATATATGAACGGAAATCACGTGAGGGTACAAAGAACTGGAGATACATTTAGAATTGTAACCCATTTCAATGTGTCTAAGGCAGATACTTTGAAGGTGGTGTCCCTGATAAATTCTTTTAAGGGGGATAAATTCTAAAAATGATGAACGAAATTATATATTTTTTAATGTTAGATCGTTTTTATAGAGGAAATGAAAATATTAAAATGAATGACATAGATAAAGAAGATCCTAAAAAATTTCACGGTGGAAATATTTTAGGTTTAATAGAAAAGCTTGATTACATTAAAGGATTAGGTGTAACGGCGATTTGGATAACTCCAATATACAAAAATGATCCCAATGGCTATCATGGGTATTGGGCCCAGGATTTTTATTGTGTAGACCCACATTTTGGGGATATTAATGACTTTAAAGACCTAGTTAAAATAGCTCATACTAAACACTTGAAAATCATATTAGACATTGTTGTAAATCATACAGGGAAAACCCATCCTTTTATACAAGAAAAAAATCACTGGTACAACCCCTTAGAGGGAATAAAGGACTGGGATAATCAAAGGGAAGTGGAAAATAAGTGTTTAGCAATGCTACCAGACCTTAATCAAGGGGTTCCAGAGGTTTCTCAATACCTTATAGATATGTGTA
>CAYYRM010000049.1:267-13568 GCA_964474005.1 uncultured Eubacteriales bacterium | reverse complement strand
TAAGGTTCCCGTTGCATCCCTTATGTCTTCAAATAAAATCATGCGGTGATCTGATCCATCCAATCTTCCTTCAGATATTGGAACACTGGAAGGGTTATATGCCAACAATACATCATTTATTTCTGTATTTAGTTGGTGATGGATTGCGTAGTAAGGCATAAAAAAGGCCATAACAATCATAGCTGTAACAATTCCAATGAATATTCCTTCTACTATGTTTTTAATATTTGCTTTTTGGGTCATAATATCAGTCCTTTCAACTCCTTAAATTCCAAGGTATTATGCCCAATTTTATATGCAATTATGTAGCTTACTTAAATAAACATTGGAAAGTTAGTATTTACTGATTTTTTTCTAGTACCTCAAGTAAGAATTGTTCATCTTTTACTTCAATGCCTAGTTCCTGTGCCTTAGTAAGCTTACTTCCTGCACTTTCTCCAGCTATGACTAAGTCAGTTTTTTTACTGACACTGCCTGAAACTTTCCCACCCAACCTCTCAATTAAATCCTGGGCTTCTTTTCTGGACAATTTTTCTAGGGTGCCTGTCAAAACCACTGTTTTACCTGTAAATATTGAATCCCCTATAACTTCTGCCACTTTCTCCTTGGGATCAACACCATACTCCTTTAATCTATGGATAAGCTCTTGTACTTCTGGGTTATTAAAATACTCCAAAATGCTTTCAGCCATTTTTACCCCTATTTCAGGGATGGCAACAATTTCTCCATGGTCTGCCTTTATAATGGCATCTATACTCTTAAACTCCTTAGCCAAAAGCTTTGCGGCCTTTTGACCCACAAACCTTATGCCTAAACCAAATAAAAGCTTACTTAAGGATTGTTCCCTTGATTTATCTATGGCCTCAACTAAGTTTTCCGCAGATTTTTGTGCAAACCTTTCTAAGGATGTAAGTTGTTCCACCTGTAATAGATACAGATCTGCCACATTTTTTACAAGTCCAGCGGTATACAATTGCTCCACAATGGCAGGTCCTAACCCTTCAATATCCATGGCACCCCTTGAAGCATAGTGAATTATTTTCTCCTTAATTTGAGCAGGGCAAACAGGGTTTACACATCTTAGAGCAGCTTCTTCCTCTACCCTAATTGCCTCACTTTGACACACGGGGCAGCTTTGGGGCATTTTAAAGTCTTGTTCCTCCCCAGTTCTTTTTTCTTTAATTACTTCTACTATTTCAGGAATGATATCCCCAGCCTTTTGGACAATCACCGTATCACCGATTTTTATATCTTTTTCCACAATGTAATCACTGTTATGTAATGATGCCCTACTAACTGTGGTACCTGCTATGATTACAGGCTCCAGTATTGCTGTGGGTGTGATCGCCCCTGTCCTACCCACGGTGAGCTCGATATCTTTAACTAAGGATATTGCTTTTTGGGCAGGGAACTTAAATGCCGTTGCCCAGCGAGGGCTTTTTGCTGTAAAACCTAAATTTCTTTGCTGATTTACTGAATCCACTTTTATTACTATGCCATCGATTTCATAGGGTAAGTCATTGCGCTTATCCTTCCATTTTTCACAATAGGAAATTACTTCCTCTATATTATTTAAGACTTCAGTATGGGGGTTTGTGCTCAAACCAAGTTCCTTAATTTTAGACAAACTTTCACTGTGACTTTCTAGATTCTCATTTCCCTCCACAAGGGAATAAAAGAATACATCAAGGTTTCTTTTTGCTACAACCTTTGAATCCAACTGTCTTAGGGTACCTGCTGCGGCATTTCTTGGATTGGCAAATAGAGGCTCCCCAGCTTGTTCCCTTTGCGCATTTAGGGATTCGAAGGATTGCTTTGACATATATACTTCACCTCGAACCTCGATGTTTAAGGTATCTGGTAATCTTAAGGGTATTGATTTTATGGTTTTTAGATTTTGGGTTATATCTTCTCCCACTTCACCATCGCCCCTGGTGGCTCCTTGTACCAGTAGTCCATCTTTATAAACCAATGACACCGCAAGGCCGTCAATCTTCAGTTCACCAACAAATTTAACAGGTTCATTTACAAGTCTATTGATCCGATTGGCAAACTCTCGCAAATCCTCAGCTCCAAAGGAATTTCCCAAGCTTAGCATAGGTGTTTTATGTGTAACGGTGTTAAAACCCTTTAACACCTGGCCCCCCACCCGCTGGGAGGGGGAATCCAGTGTGATAAGATCAGGATTTTTTTGTTCTAGGTCCACCAGCTCCTTAAGTAGTGTATCATACACACTGTCATCCACTAAGGGACTGTCCAGTACATGGTAGTGATAATCATATTTACGGAGTAATTCTCTTAATTCCTCTATTCTTTCTTTCGCCATTTAAACCCCTCCTAGCTTTCAATAACCTTTAAGGGTGCAAAGCTTGCCATTAGTTTCTTTGTTCCCACGGTGTTAAAATCGATGGTTATGGACTGATCATCACCCAATGGCTGCATAGATACTATCATACCCTGTCCAAACTTTTTATGTTCCACAACCATACCAATGGTATATGGTATATTTACATCTTGCTTAACAGGTTTAGCATATATATTGTGTGAATTTGTGGATGTATTTGTGAATAACTCCCTGACTTTGTACCTTCCAGGATTATTATCCCTTATTAGTTCTGGATTTATTTCCTCGATAAACCTTGAAATTGGGTTTCTGTCAGTTCTACCATAGAGGGATCGACTTTGGGCACATGTTATATAAAGTTGATCCATTGCCCTGGTTATCCCCACATAGCATAACCGTCTTTCCTCTTGCATTTCAATGGGCTCTTCAAATGAACGAATATGGGGGAATATTTTTTCCTCCATCCCTGCGATAAATACTATGGGAAATTCCAAACCCTTGGCACTGTGAAGGGTTAGCATCTTAACCACATCACCATCGTTGGCGATACTCTCACTGTCAGTGTTTAGAGATATTTCCTGAACGAATTCTGCTAGTCCACCTTCACTGTTATTATCAAATTCCTGGGTAACTGTGGATAACTCCTGAATATTTTCCAAGCGAGAACGGGCCTCGTCGGTATTCTCACTTTCTAACATTGTCCTATAGCCTGTACGATTGACAATTTCCTCTAATACTTCAGTCACAGTCAGATATTCTGACATTTGTTTTAGTTTCTCCATTAGATCCACAAAATCCTGTAGTTTTTTCGCACTTCTGGGGATAACTTCATGGCTATGACTTTTTAAAACCTCATAAAGGGATAAATTATGTTCGTTACCCCATGCTAAGAGCTTTTCAACGGTTGTATCACCGATGCCTCTCCTGGGGACATTTATAATCCTTGCCACACTTACATCATCTTGTGGGTTCACTAGGATTTTAAGATATGCCATTACATCTTTAATCTCTTTACGTTTATAGAATTCAGTGGCCCCATAGATTATATAAGGTATACCCCTACGCATAAATACTTCCTCTATGGTCCTTGAAAGGGCATTGGTTCTATAGAGTACAGCCATGTCTTTATAGCTTTTACCCCTTTTTAAATGCTCTTGAATCTCGCTGGCTATATAATCTGCTTCTTGATATTGATCATCTGCTTGGTGTAAAGTGATTTGCTCACCCTCATGATTTTCAGTCCAAAGTTTCTTTTCCTTACGGCCTTCATTGTGTTTGATTACGTCATTGGCCGCATTTAGGATGGTTTTTGTGGAGCGATAATTTTGCTCTAGTTTTATCACCTGGGCCTCAGGGTAGTCTTTTTCAAAGTCTAAGATATTTGATACATCCGCACCCCTAAATAGATAGATAGATTGGTCATCATCACCAACGACACATAGGTTCCTATGTCCTTGGGCAAGGAAGTTTACAAGGACGTATTGGCTATGATTGGTATCTTGATACTCGTCCACCATTATATATTTAAATCTCTGTTGATATTTTTCTAAGATTTGAGGGTTAAATCTAAAAAGCTTAACTGTTTCAAAGATAAGGTCATCAAAGTCCATGGCATTGTTGTTTTGGAGCCTTGTTTGATAAAGCTTGTACACCTTTTGAACTAGCCCTTCAAAGTAATCCTTTGCAGTATAATCCACGTGGGAAATAAGCATGTTTTTAGCCCTTGATATGGCCCCTATAAAGTTTTTAGGTGGGTATTTTTTATCGTCAATATTAAGTTCCTTTAGGCAATCTTTTATAAGTTTTGTTTGGTCGCCTGTATCGTAGATATTAAAGTTGGTATTAAAGCCTATATTTGTGGCTTCCCTGCGCAGAATTTTAACACAGGCAGAGTGAAAGGTAGATATCCACATATCCCTTGCTCCATAAACCATGTCATCTACCCTTTCAAACATCTCTGCCGCTGCCTTATTTGTAAATGTAATGGCCAGTATCTGCCAAGGTTTTGCTAAGCCCTTTTCCAATATGTAGGCTATTCGATGGGTTAAAACTCTTGTTTTACCGCTACCTGCACCAGCTATAAGTAATAAAGGTCCTTCGGTACATTCCACTGCCTTTTGTTGTTGGGGATTTAAGTTTTTAGTTATATCCATAGTATAATTCCTTTCCCTTCTTTTTCTACCTCTAATTCTAAATCAAACCTTTGTTCTATGCAATATTATTTCCCGGTAACTTTGTTATATAAATAGATAATAACTGGCTGAAACACTGCTATCACGATGGATAGGGCTGCTAAAAAATCAAATTCCACATCTAAAAATGTGTACATAGGTGAGTAGTCAATCTTTAAAAAGGATAGGCCTAGGGTCAAGGATAAGTATATTCCTCCAGAAATCGATATTAATTCCACAACACTTTTAGAAAAAGGTGAATCAATGGGTTCAAATTCATATTGACCAGATACCCTTTTTCTATTTGTACTTCTGAGCCTGATGCTCATCCATATGAGGATAAATAAAATCCCCAGTAGTATATATGGTTCCATTACACATCCCTCCTTAGTAATGTTTATGTTGTAAAGGGGGGATAAATGCACTGAGATATGGGATGTGGGGTGTGGGGTGTGGGGGCATACGTGCCCTGCGGGCTTACGACTTCTGTGGGTGGCTATATTGGGTCGTACGGGCGCTTTGCGCTTACGGTGGTTGATATTTTTGTGGGTGGTTAAAAAATGGCCACGGATCTAACGGATTTTGCTCTTTTGGAGGCTATTTAGGGGCAGAGTAGGAAACCTAGGGGTTTCTGAGTAGGAGCCTTACAGGCTCTGAGTAGGGGCTTACGCCCTGAGTAGGAAACCTTCGGTTTCTGATGAAAAATAGCTAAATAAGTATCTACTCTAAACACACTAATTATAACCATAATAATAACGCTGATAGTAATCTAAAACCCACCAAATAAAAAGTCCCTCAAAACCAGCCCCGAAACAGTGGTATCTGTGTCTCGCTTACATGCAGGCCCAAGCTTCTGTGGTATCCGTGTTACCATGAATCCTATCCATATACAAAAACCGCCCAAGCTAAAGCATGGGCTACGATGGGTAAGAGAATAATAACCCCAAAATCCACAGTTGGCCATCAAAGTGGTGCCCCTATTACAGTTCTATTATGATGGTGGTAAGTGCTGTGAGTTGTGGTGATGTGTTTTATAAATAAAAGCTCAGGCTTTAGCCTGAGCTTTTATTGCTTTTCCTGATTCCTTAAATCAATATAGTATTTGTCTAAAATTCCTGAAAAAAATTCATTTCTCAGGATTTTGGAATTTTTTATCCTTTCCTGACGCCATTTTGGTAAATGTGGTTTTAGTAAAGTATTCATTATAGTATTGTATATACAATTCTCCTAATTCCCTAATATCCCCATGTATCCTCCTTAAAAGAAATAGCAGTTCTTCAGTTCCTTCGTCATCTTCTAAGTCAATCTCCTCATACAATTTATCTATCACCTGATAAAAATATGAAAAATCAACTAAAGATGCATTGCTACTTTGAATCCACAATTCTCTGTTAAGATAGTACCACTCAGTTAGGTTTATTTCTTTTGTGGACAACCTTGTATATCCTATTTCAGAGGGTATGATCGTTAAATCATGGACCTTTACAAAAGAATCTGCCCTATTTATTAAGTAATTTAAAGTATTAATGGTATTATAATCTTTTTCTCTGCTTAGTTTTTTTCTCTTATTATTTTCTATGAGGTATAGTGATGTGAAAACCATTGTAAACACAATAAAAATAATAAGAATGGCCATCAGGCCTTTATTTGCTTTTTTTATCTCGCTTACGTTAATCATTTTTGATATCCTCCTAAAACAGAGAATGTAATATCATGGCCCTTAGTGAGGTCTTTACCCCCTTCACCATAAACCCTTTTTAAATATATTCCTTGTATAGCAAAATCATCTTCTTCAATTATGTTTACGAATCCTGTAAATAGATTAGTTTTACTATTAACAAGTTTTTCAATCTCATATGTGTGTCTGATATACTCATAAGTATCTGTAAGTAAAGTTTCTTCATATTCTAGAATTATCCCCTTTATTTGTGGTTCATAGGTTTTGAAGTAAACTGCATAGTACAATTTTTTATTTGTTGAAGCAGAAGTACTAGCAATCCAGTAGGGGTCACCTATCAATGCTCTGTGGGTGTACCCACCTCTCAAAGTCTTCCACCTAAGGTCCCCAAAATCATTTCTCAGTATGGCAACTCCATATTCAACACCATTTTGCCAATAGGCTGCGTAAATGTTATCCTCAATCAGCTCAACATGTACACTCTCCTTCCCAAGAACACTTTCAGGGGAGAATTTAAAAGTGGATATAAGCTGACTCTGAGCGTATGCTACCATAAATGGATATACTAACACCAATGTGGCTATTAGCGAAATTGCTGCTGTTTTGTAAAGCTTGTCGGTAAGTTTTTGAAATGATAAAAAGATATCTGCTAATATTTTTAGTACCACTAATATAAGTAACAAAAAAACAACTTCACCCATTTGTTCTAGGTTGAAGTACCATTTCAAAACTAACCAAGGAATAAAAACCAAAAGCATGGTATTAACTATGTAGTAAACTATCCCCGTTGAATTTAAAATCCCCTTTAGAATTACCAATACCTTCTCTTTTGCTTGAAGTTCTGTCATTAACCCATCCCCCTCTTCTTAAACCTCTATATTAATTATTCTACAAAATAGAATATTTTCCCTTTTTTAGATTCAATTATTTATTTTTAAGAATTGTTATTGATGGAGATGTGGACATAGGCCCTGCGGCCTTAGGAATTATTAGGGCTCTTTTGGAGGCTATTTAGGGGCAGATTAGGAAACCTACGGTTTCTGAGTAGGAGCCTTATAGGCTCTGAGTAGGGGCTTACGCCCTGATTAGGAAACCTTCGGTTTCTGATGAAAAATAGCTAAAGAAGTATCTATTCTAGACACACTAATTATAACCATAATAATAACGCTGATAGCAATCTAAAACCCACCAATAAAAATAGATCCTCAAAACCACCCCAAGCTCCGTGGTATCTGTGCTGGCTTAAATGAAGGCCCAAGGTCTGTGGTATCTGTGTTACCATGAATTTAATTCTGCCCCAAAGTACCGTCAAGCTAAAGGATGGGTCAAAAAAATAGCTCAGGAACTCCTGAGCTATTTATGTATAATCATCTTATTGCTAATCCTGTATTAGTTTTTCCCTTATATCAATGTAGTATCTTTCATGGATGGTCAAAAAGAAATCCTTTATCTGTCTATTCAAAACCTTATCTTTTCCTTCAACTTTATTCATAAGTCCTAATTTTTTATCCCAGGGTATGTCATCAGGTGCTTTCCCTAAGTAGATTTTAACCAATTCCATGATATCTTTGTTAAACTCCACTAAAACAGTAGTTAACATTTCTAGTTCTTGTGGTTCCTCAATATCATACTGATTTGTCGTTTGGGTTAAAGAACGATATAAGAAATCTAATTCTGATACCCTTGCTTGCCTTATAATATGCCATGTAGTATCGAAGCTTGCAAACCAGTACTCCATATCCAATACACCTTCAGGGTTTGTATTAAATTCTCCGTCCACAGCTTTGATAAAGTATGAAGATGTTCTATAAGCCCTTTCTAAAGAACTTCTGATCATATTTTCTTTTTCATTTACTAAAGTATTTCTCTGATTATTGGCTTGAATGTACAACATACCTAAAATCAAAGTTACTATACTTAAGATTATCAAACTGACTAACAATTTCTTATTAGTCTTATCAAGGGATGCCAAGAATTTACTCATATTCATACCCCCCAGGAAAACGATACCTTGTATCACTCCAATTAAATTCAATCCCATTCTGATCTGTAAAAATATTATTTAATTGTAAATAGGAATATACCCTAATATCTGGTTTTGTTTCATAAGGTGGTGCTGCCCATGTAATGAAAGTAATATTAGAATTTACTTCAATGGTTTCGGTATTGGTATTTTCTTTAATTGAATTTGTCAAATAATTAATTACTTCTTCTCTAAATGAAATTGAAATATGGCGTATTTGTGTTTCATAGGTTTTAAATATGGCTACATGATATGCTTGATTATTTACTTCATATTGAAGGGTATTAAACCAAAATGGTGCTCCAATTATGTTTTCTCTTCGCATCTGTAGTAAAACATTCCATCTATATCCATTAAAATCATTTTCTAAAAAGGCTATACCAGAATATAAACCTGTATCCCAGTAAGCTGCATAAACATTCCCCTCTAAGTGCTCCACATGAACTGTTTCCTCACCAATGGCACTTTCAGGTGACAGATTAAAATTTTTAATAAAGTCACCAGTTGTATAGTAAGTGGACCTCATCATAGGAGCTAAAAAGACATATATAAATAACAATGAGAACATGAAAACCATAATTTTTCTTGGAATCTTAAATAGCACTTTATAAAATTTTAACAACAAGTCAAAGGGTATTTTAAGGGGTATAATGAGCAAAAACAGTAATACCCTTTCTAAAAAACCGTTAACTGTATAAAAAGAAACAATTGAAACTATAAATAACGCTAATACAGCAGTGTCTAACGCGTAACTGTAAAAATCATCGTTTTCCAAAGAGAAGATTAAATCCCTAAAAAAGGCACCTTTATCTTCTAAATTCCCCTTTGTTTCAAAAAGCCCGTCTTTACTATCCTTAATATCCATCAAACCTCTCCCCTTCCCCTACTTACTTTCACTTCTTTTGCTTCTTACTCCCAAACTTATTTTAAGGATACATTAATATACATTTTTTACAAGACCGATTATATCAGTAATCAAACTAAGGATTTTGCAAAAAAACCTGTGAGGATTTTCCTCACAGGTTTTTTTGATTAACTACATAGCGTTTTTAAATATCTGAATTACTTGCTCTAGGGTAGCGGTTCTTGGATTAGTCAATTGACATGCATCTAGCTTAGCGTTTTTAGCCATAACTTCAAAGTCTTCCTCTTTTACATTTAGATCTTTAAGTCCAGCTGGAATTCCTATGGCAGCTGATAGTTGCTTAATAGCATCTATTGCTTTTTGAGCTGCATCAAAGTCTGAAAGACCTTCTACATTTTGTCCCATGGCTATGGCTACATCCCGTAGTCTGTCAGCACAGCCAATTAAGTTGAATTGCTCAACATGTGGTAGCAAGATTGCATTACATACTCCGTGAGGTAAGTTATAGAATCCACCTAATTGATGGGCCATGGAGTGAACATAACCTAAACTTGCATTGTTAAATGCCATTCCAGCTAAAAACTGAGCATAAGCCATTTGCTCTCTAGCATTCATATCTGCACCATTGGCCACTGCCACTGGTAAGTACTTAGTTATTAGTTTTATGGCCATAAGGGCTGCTGAATCAGTAAGGGGTGTCGCAGCAGTTGAAACATAAGCTTCAATTGCATGTGTCAATGCATCCATACCTGTTGCAGCAGTTAATGAAGGAGGCATACCCACCATTAATTCTGAGTCATTTATGGATATATGTGGAGTTACTCTCCAGTCTACAATTGCCATTTTAACTTTTCTGCTTGTATCAGTTATTATACAGAAACGAGTCATTTCAGAAGCTGTTCCAGCAGTGGTATTTACAGCTATAAAAGGAACCATAGGGTTAGTGGATTTATCTATACCTTCATAATCGTGGATTTTTCCACCGTTAGCAGCTAATAGGCCAACACCTTTTGCACAGTCGTGGGATGAACCTCCACCTAATGATACGATGGTATCACATTTTTCCTCTTGCCATACCTTAAAACCTGCATCGACATTATTATCAGTTGGGTTTGGTTCAGCTCCACCGAAGATAACAGCTTCTAAACCAGCAGCCACAATAAAATCCTTCACTTGATCTGCCATACCCATCTTCACAAGACCTGCATCGGTTACTATTAATACCTTGCTTCCTCCTAGTGTTTTAACACGACCACCAATTTCCTTGATAGTACCTGCACCTAACAGATTTACAGTTGGAATAAAATAAGCACTTGCCATAAAAAACCCTCCTTATTAAAATTAGATTAGATTATTACCCCTTTGTTATCCTTATTACCTACCCTCCCTTATCAAAATTTAGACTTACCCGTTTTGGAACAAAAAAATTCACTTTCTTTTCGGGGCATGTTCCATTATGGGTGTTTACCAATACTTGCGAATAGGCTGTTACTACATAACCACAAAGTATGTAATGATTTGAAGTTAGATTGCTATTAAATTTTTAGTAGAAAGTTATTAGACAAAATTCTGTACAATGTGATCACGGTTTGTAAAAAGCAAATTGCATGCCAAATGTGTGGAATAATCCAAATTGTGTGAAATATGTGTGAAATTTTTATCACACCACAATAGTCCCAATATGGAACATACTTTCAAATAATAAATGTTCCATAAAGGAACTAAAGTTCAATTATGGAACATTTATTGTATACTTTCTTTACTTCGTTTGAGTTTTTCTATGGTAAAGGGGTAAAAATGTACGGTTTTTTGTATAATATCTAGGATAAAATTTTTAAATTTTTTTAAAAGATAACCATTACTAATTATTGCCCATAAAAACCACATGCTTGTGAAATCAGTTTCAAACCTTAGTATGTTTTCTGGTGTGAAATAAAAAAAAGAGGATTACTCCCCTTTTTCTAACCTTGCTAGTATGATATTGTAACCACCCTCACCATACTCTAAGCAACGCTTAACTCTGCTGATGGTGGCTGTACTGGCTCCTGTAGCTTCCTCTATTTTGTGATAGGTTGAGCCATTTTTCAGCATCCGTGCCACTTCAAGTCTCTGTGCCAAAGATTTTACCTCGTTTATGGTGCAAAGATCCTCGAAAAATCTGTAACACTCATCAACATCTTGTAACTTTAGAATCCCTTCGAACAGCTGGCTTATGTGTTCTTTTCCCAACTTTTCCAGTTGCACAGGGATTTCACCTCCCTTAAATGGTCGTATGTTTTTCTGTATATTTAATTCAACATAGACTTCCTTTATTCCTGCAATTTATAAAAATTTTTTGACGATAAAGTGTAAATGTAATGATATTGTAATACTATTCCATATTGTTCCCAGTTTTTTTGTAATTATTGGGTATGGGGCATTTTGTGGGAGATTTAAATTTATGGTAACACGGATACCACAGGGTTTGTATGCAGGCACGGATACCACTGTGTTTGGGATGGGTTTGAGGGTCTTTTGAAATTCACCACCACTTCCACCACTTGACACCATCATAATAGAACTGAAATAGGGGCACCACTTTGATGGCCAACTGTGGCTCGGGTATATTCTCCTATTACCCATCGTAGCCCATGCTTTAGCTTGGGCGGTTTTTGTATATGGATAGATTTATGGTAACACAGATACCACAGAGCTTGGGCCTGCTTGTAAGCTGGCACAGATACCACTGTGTTTGGGATGGTTTTGAGGGTCTATTTTTAATTGGTGGGTTTTAGATTACTATCAGCGTTATAACTATGTTTATGTTTAGTGTGTCTAGAGTAGATAATTCCCCTAATCCTTTTTGTATCAGAAACCGAAGGTTTCCTAATCAGGGCGTAAGCCCCTACTCAGAGCCTATAAGGCTCCTACTCAGAAACCGAAGGTTTCCTAATCTGCCCCTAAATAGCCTCCAAAAGAGCAAAATCCGTTAGATCCGTGTAGATCCGTGGCAAATGTCATTTAGGACCCCCTAAATTTCAAAAACCGTAAGGGCAAAGCCCCCGTATGACCCAGTATAGTCACCCACAAAAGTCGTAAGCCCGAAGGGCCTGTATCGCTATTCCCTTTATCTCCCTATTTGATACCATTTGAGTCCCCAAAAACCCTTGTAAAGGTAAAACTCAATTTTATCGTTTATTTTTGTTGATTCATATATTTCCTTCCATACTTCCATCTCATATTCTTTTTCCTTGGGACCCCATGGGGAAATTATAAAGTAGTAATCTGTACCTCTATTTTCCCTGGTTTCTTTTTGTAGCACCTGTGATGTAAATTGGGTAGGTGCTGATTTGTCTAACATGACATTACTATGAATTGTTAATCCATAAATCCATACAAATAGGATAATTGGTAAGAAAAAGACAATCCCTTTACTCTTTTTGTATTCTTTAGTTGTGATCATTACTAAAACTGACAAGGTAATTGATAATATCCCTAAGATAATAAAAAATTTTAGGCTGTAAACTATATAGTAATCCATCATGCCCCTTAATGTAAGTATTAAGGCAGGGAAAATTAAGGAACTTGCAACAGAGGGTTTGACTGAGTTTCTCTTTTCATCAAAGTCAATAACTCCTTTAAATATGAACACCAAACTTAAAGATACAATAATTATTAAGGCGTTTAACATTATTACCAACGTATATGGGCGAGGTAAGAATAATCCCCATAAGCCTACGACCCATGCTAATCTGTTGACCCATTTTGTTATTGTAAATGCCCTGTCAATCTTATCGCTTAAAATGTCTTTTTCCATATCAGATGGTACATCTTTAAAAATCTCATTTATTTCTTGTTCTATATCTTCCACATCTAAGTTCTTAAAATTTTTATCTATCCAATCCACTAATTCTTCTCTTTTTTCCAGGTAGTTATTGAGGATTATTTTTTTCTTTTTGTTTGAAGTAGCTAATAGTACACCCTGTTGAGGGTTAAATCTATAACCTATAATTTCATTTATTGCGATTTCTTTTTTCGTAAAGTAGTCTTGTTCGATTACCTTATCTTCAGTTATTATAATTTTGTATTTACATTATGAGTAGAACATTCAATATTATAAGAATCATAACACTAGATATTCATAGTAATAATTAAATTACAAATAAACATAAAACTAGAAAAATATGTGAAAATATTACATAAAAAATATATACTAATATATATAAGGAGGAGTTTTTATG
>CAYYRM010000049.1:0-257 GCA_964474005.1 uncultured Eubacteriales bacterium | reverse complement strand
TTTGTATTTACATGATGATTATCCTAAATAAATTAGACCTAGTCCAAAGATAATTGTTAGTAGAACAAAGATAAATTTTAAATGCATATTGATATTTGCAGTTACACTTAAAAATGTAAAATAAAAGGATAAACCGCTAAATCCCAAACATGCCACAAATAAAAATATTCTCCAACCTAAAGTCATTCGATACTGGTTGTGGTATTGGTCCACGTAAAGACCTCCTTAATATTATTGTATTGACATATATTCTGCAA
>CAYYRM010000048.1:0-13661 GCA_964474005.1 uncultured Eubacteriales bacterium | reverse complement strand
AGTATCTTGGATAAAGCATATGCCTTGGCGGAAAATGCACATAAAAATCAACTAAGGGAGTCGGGAGACTCCTTTATTGTTCATCCCCTAGGTGTTGCCAGTATACTGGTGGACTTAGAAATGGATACAGATACAGTGGCTGCAGCTTTATTGCATGATGTGGTTGAAGATTCCGAAATAACCATAGATATAATAAAAAAAGAGTTTGGTGATGGAATTGCCCTTTTAGTTGATGGGGTAACAAAACTAAATCAAATAGAGTTTAAATCCAAAGAAGAACAGCAGGCAGAAAGCTTCAGAAAAATGTTCATGGCCATGGCCAAGGACATCAGGGTTATTATTATAAAGTTGGCCGACAGACTACACAACATGCGTACACTGGGCTACTCCACAGTTGAAAAACAAAAGAGAATGGCAAAGGAAACCTTAGAGATTTTTGCACCCTTGGCTCACCGAATGGGTATTTTTAAAATTAAGTGGGAACTGGAGGATTTGGCATTTAGATACACATTGCCCCAGGAATATTATAACCTTGCCCAGCAGATAGCCCAAAAACGTGAAGAACGGGAAAGATTTATAAACGATATCATTTCCATACTTAAGGAAAAATCACTACAAGCAGAGATAAATGCAGATATAGATGGTCGTCCAAAACATTTATACAGCATCTATCAGAAGATGCACAACAAAGGAAAGGCACTAAATGAGATATATGATTTAACAGCTGTTAGGATAATCGTTGACTCCGTAAAAGAATGCTATGGAGTGTTAGGGATTATCCATAGTCTATGGAAGCCCATACCTGGAAGATTTAAAGATTATATTGCCATGCCTAAGCCTAATATGTACCAATCATTGCATACAACTGTACTATGTCCTAAGGGAAATCCCTTGGAAATTCAAATAAGGACTTGGGAAATGCATAAAACCGCTGAATTTGGAGTTGCGGCCCACTGGCAATATAAAGAACAGGGTAAAGCAGACAAACACCTAGATCAAAAGCGCTCTTGGTTTAGGCAATTTATGGAATGGCAGCGTGAATTAAAGGATGCCCATGAATACATGGAATCCCTAAGGATAGACTTATTTAACGAAGAGGTTTTTGTCTTTACACCCCGTGGTGATGTGATTGACCTTCCCTATGGGGCAGTGCCATTGGATTTCGCCTATAGGATTCACACCGATGTTGGTCATAGATTTGCAGGAGCCAAGGTAAACGGAAGTATTGTACAGCTGAATTATAATTTAAAAACTGGTGACATAGTTGAGATAATGACGAAACCCAACAAGGCCCCCAGCAGAGATTGGTTAAAAATAGTGAAGACATCCCATGCAAAAAGCAAAATTAGGGCATGGTTTAAAAAAGAGACCCAAGAAGAGAATATCGAAAAGGGTAAAGAGCAGTTGGAAAAAGAAATCAAAAAACTAAACTATGAAATAAGTGATGTACTTAAAGATGAGTTCATAGGAAAGATTGCAAAACGCTACAACTATTCTACTGTAAATGATGTTTATAGTGCCATTGGTTACGGCGGTTTCAGTGCAATATCTGTGGCTAAAAAACTAATTGAAGAATACAAAAAGACACTCCCTGAAGAAAAACAGAACATTTCAGATGTAAATGTACAAAACACACCTAGAAAAACCAGCTCTCAAGGAGTAAAGATAAAGGGTGTGGACAACCTTTTGATTCGTTTTTCTAAGTGCTGTAAACCAGTGCCAGGGGACCCGATCATGGGTTATATTACCCGAGGTCGAGGGGTTTCCATACACAGAAGAGACTGCACCAATGTATCATTAGATGATATGGGCAGGCTAATCGAGGTGGAATGGAATGAAGAAAAACAACAAAGCTATCCAGTGGAACTGAGTATATATGCATGGGACAGAAAAGGGTTACTTCAAGAGGTGATGAACACCGTTTCAGAAGGTAAGGCTAATATTGTTGCAGTATCAGGAAAAGGAAAGGACGATGGCACAGCATCCATACGACTTACCGTTGAAATAAATAGCGTTCAACATATGGATAAAATAAGGGACAGATTAAAAACAATTCCATCAGTTATTGATGTGGTAAGACATGGAACAAGGGGTGAAGCTTAATGCGGGCAATAGTGCAAAGGGTTAGTGGTGCATCTGTAACAGTGGAAGGTAATAAAATATCTGAAATAGGTAAAGGTTTTCTAGTACTACTAGGTGTTGGCCAAGAAGACAGCAAGACGGATATTGATTATATAGTGGATAAATTAACTGGTTTAAGGGTCTTTGAAGATGAAAATGAAAAGATGAATCTGTCAATAAAAGATATTCAAGGTGAAATTCTTGTGGTATCACAATTCACCCTATATGGAGATTGCAGAAAAGGGAGAAGGCCAAGCTTTTCTTCTGCTGCTCACCCTACCGTGGCCAATGAGCTGTATCTTGAAGTCTGTGAAAAATTAAGGGAACAAGGCATCATAGTAAAAACAGGACAGTTTGCAGCAATGATGGATGTGGCATTAGTAAATGATGGCCCTGTGACCATTATGTTAGATAGTAAAAGAATTTTTTAGTAAGGAGGCATAATATGCTTAAAATTAAAACCCTTGTGGTGGGACCCATACAAAACAATTGCTATATTGTTTATGATGAGAATAAAACGACCTTTGTGGTAGACCCAGGTGGAGATGGCTCAAAAATTGTTTCCCTTTGTAAGGAAAATAATTTGGATGTTAAATATATCATAAATACCCATGGGCATTTAGACCATATAGGTGCAAACAAAGATCTTAAGGAAGCTTACCCTAAGGCTGAGTTAGTAATCCATGCCGACGACGAGAAAATGCTTTATGACCCAAACTACAACTTATCAGCCCTAATGGGTGAAAAAATCATATCACCTAAAGCAGATATCACTGTAAAAGACCAAGATACATTGGACTTTGGTGGAAGAAAGATTAAAGTAATCCACACCCCTGGTCATACTCCAGGAGGAATTTTGTTGCTGGTGGATGACTATCTTTTCACAGGGGATACTGTATTTCAGGGATCAGTTGGTAGAACAGATTTACCCGGTGGGGATATGAAGGTGTTGATAAAATCCATAAAAGAAAAATTCTTAAACCTCTCAAACAAATTAAGAGTTTTCCCAGGACATGGTGATGAAACCACCATAGCACATGAAAGGGATAACAATCCTTTTATACAATAAAATAAAAAAAACCTTCCCCGGAAATACTATATTTGAACAAATCTTAGGGGAGGGAATTTTATGGATCCTATAAAGGAAAAAATAAAAATGTTAGGAAAGGTTGACATTTTTGAATTTGAAGAAGGCTTGGATAGTGGTTTGGATGACAAAGAATTATCCTTAAAGCATAATTTATCACTATCGGAACTGGAACAGATAAAAAGGGACTTTTGGAGTTGAATTTAGCTTACTTAATGCAAACACCTCTTTGATACTAAGGGGTGTTTGCTCTTTGCTAATAAAAAAATTTGCCTAGTTTCAGTTATTATTATAATATAAGATTATGTAATGCTTTATGGCTTTTTTTATAGGGGGTGCTGGCAATAATAAGATGTTTTTTAAGAAAAAGTAAAAATACAATCATGTGGTTTTCCATTCAAGGGCTTATCATATTTTTGATTTATAATGTGTTAGCACGGTATTCGTCAATTAATGAGAAAATAATTGTCACAATATTAATTCTGCTATCTAGTACCCTAAACTTACATTGTAGTAACAGCAAAAATAAAAAAATTCATAGGGGACATGAAGATAATAAAAAAATTTTAATGAGCATCCTTGAGATTAATGATTCAATACTTAAGATTCAAAAAACCGAAGAACTGTTTAAACTAATATTAAATAAGGTTGTGGAATTGATAGATGATGCACAAATGGGCAGTCTGTTAATTTTAAATGAGGATAATTGTCTAGAATTTAAGGCCACCGTGGGTTTTGAATTTGATAGTCTAACAAATGTACAACTGAAGCTTGAGAATACTTTTTTATATCGTAAAAATAATGGCAAAATAACGAAAGCTTGTCGAATAGAAGATGTAATGGTCTTTAATGAAAATGTAATAGATGCTAAAACATTAGAACAAGTTAATAACACAGACTTTTTTATCACCCAATCTGCATTAAGTGCTCCAATAATAATCGATGGAGTGCTTTATGGAATGATAAATGTTGATAACAAAAGGAAAAATGCCTTTAAAGAAGATGATCTTATCCTTATGGATTATTTCGCTTCCCAAATAGGAGCAGTTATTCAAAGACATCAGCTATTAGAAAAAATGATATACCTCTCACAGTTCGACAGCTTAACCAATGTTTTTAATCGAAGCCATTTTGACGAGCTATTTAAAACAACATTAAAAGAACACTTTAAAAATAACAATAAAATATTTACATTGGCTTTGTTTGACATGGACAATTTAAAAATCACAAATGATACCTATGGCCACGATGTTGGAGATAGGTTAATTAAAACATTTGCAGAAAAACTAAAAACTTTAGGTGGTGGAGATATCATAGCAAGGTACGGTGGTGATGAATTCGTAGCCATCTACTTAGGCAAATCTCTAGAGCAAACTGAAAACATGCTTAAATTGTTAATCAGTACATTAGAAGAAGAAGTTATAAGCCTTAATAACGATAAAATTAAATTGGAATTTTCCTATGGGCTAGCACAATACCCATCAGATGGAGTAAATCAAAAAAGTTTAGTAACAGTGGCTGATTTAAGAATGTACTCAAATAAGAAAGAAAAAAAGAGTAGCGCTAAAGGATAAAATAGGAGTTGAATTATTAAATGCTAATAAACTGTAAAGTTGAAGAAGGTTTAATCAAATATATAGATGAATTAATCCTATTACTAACTCCAAGGGAACACCTAACATTTAATAAAAATAATCAACAAGTTAATTTGGAAATTCTACATAAGTCAAATTCCGTAATATGTAGGGTTTATGATGAACAAAGGGAAATCAGCATCACTGAGTCCAATGATGATTTAAAGCTGCTCCTTAAAAGAAGTGTTTTCAGAGCTTTAAGTGAATATATCCAAAGGCCATTAAGCCCATGGGGAATTTTAACAGGGGTTAGGCCAACTAAGGTGATTCAAGGTTTTTTAGATGATGGATTAGAGGTTAAGGAGATAAAAAAAGAGCTTGCAGATAATTACTTTGTGTCAAAAGATAAAATCGAAATAATGTTTAATATTAGGTCACAACAAGATAAAGTAAAAGACCTAAATGAAAAGTTACACCTATATATTGGAATCCCCTTTTGCCCCTCCCGTTGCAGCTATTGTTCATTTACCTCATACACCACTGAGAAAAGTAAATCCATGATTGCCCCATATTTATGTGGACTCATGGAAGAAATTAAGCGACAAGGGAGCCATATAAAAGAAAAAATCTCAACTATTTATATAGGTGGTGGTACTCCCAGTACCTTGACAACTGAGCAACTTGAGAAATTATTAGGGACAATTAGAAACACCTTCGATTTAAACCATGTTAAAGAATATACCTTTGAAGGTGGCAGACCAGATACATTAACAAAAGAAAAACTTCAAGTTGTTAAAAATTATGGGATTAATCGCTTAAGTATAAACCCACAGACAATGAGCAATAAAACCCTTAAAACCATTGGCCGTACACATACCAAGGAAGAGTTCATAGAGATTTTTAATGTGGCTAAAGGTTTGGGCTTTAATTGGATCAATACCGATCTAATTATTGGTCTAGAGGATGAAGGTTATATACAATACAGAAACACTTTAGAAGAAATTGTCCAACTAAATCCTGAAAATATAACCATACATTCATTGGCACTAAAGCGAGCTGCAATCCAAAGGGGAAGGTCCCAATTACACTTTGATGAGGCAAAAAAAATCATGGATTATACATATGAAGTTTTAGGATCCAAAGGATACAACCCCTATTATCTGTATAGACAAAAATCCATGGCAGGTAACCAAGAGAATGTGGGTTTTGCCAAACCGGGTTTTATAAGTCCATATAACATTGTAAGTATAGAAGAGACCGCTTCAATAATAGCCCTAGGTTCAGGAGGAATTTCTAAGATAATAAAAAAGGATGGCACCATAGAACGATACTCAAACCCCAAAGACCCAAATCAATATTTGGAGAAATTAAAGGGACTGTAGTTTCTGGTACCTAACGGGTTATATGGCCATGGGGCCAACAACTAACTAAAAACTTATTGTAATATATTGACACTAAGTGGTAAATACTATACAATAAGTTTCAAATATACTAAAACGTCGAAAAGGAAGAGTAAATAAGTACTGTGATTCAGAGAGGAACCCCTTGGCTGTGAGGGTTCTACATTAGACTTATTGAAAGATAACCTTAAAGTGTTGCCAAGTAAAGCGAAGCAACCGGTATAAAACCGTTATCATTAAATTGAGAGGTCATAGAAATTCTATGGCAATCAGGGTGGTACCACGAGATTAATCGTCCCTGTATATCAATATATTTTTTTATAAAATATGTTGATATACAGGGATTTTTGTATTAAAAAAATTATTAGTAAGCATACTTTTTATGCTGCACTAAAGTGGTCACAGTTAACGGGTTAAAAAACTTATAATTATTGATGTTAAAGTAGGTAACAGTTAACGGGCGTAAAAGCTTTTTTAAAAACACCTAAAAATAGAGCTTTTGCCTGGGGCCAACAAAAACAACTTATTCAACCTTGTTAAAGGTTTTAGAAAAATAAAGGAGGTCATAAAAAATGGAAAGAACCCATTATTGTGGAGAAGTTACGGAAGAGTTTATCGGTCAAAAAGTCAGTTTAAAGGGCTGGGTGGCCAAAAGAAGAGACTTAGGAAGTTTAATATTTATTGATTTAAGGGATAGAGAAGGTATAGTACAATGTGTAGTCAACAGTGAAAATCTCAACGCCTTTTCAACTGCAGAAAAGGTAAGGGGTGAGTATGTGGTAGAAGTGCTAGGAGAGGTTATTCAAAGGAGTAGTGCCAATCCAAACATAAAAACAGGAAAAATCGAAGTTTTAGTTCAAGATATCAAAATTCTAAATACTGCAAACACCACACCATTTTATATCACAGACGAAAGTGATGTAGATCCAAACCTTAGATTGAAACATCGTTACCTAGATCTTAGAAGACCTAAAATGTTAAATAACCTGATGATCAGAAGCAAAACTGCCAAGGTCATGAGGGATTACCTAGATGCCCACGGTTTTGTGGAAGTGGAGACACCCATTTTAACAAAAAGTACACCTGAGGGTGCAAGAGACTATGTGGTACCCAGTAGAGTAAGCCCAGGTTCCTTTTATGCACTACCCCAATCTCCGCAACTATTTAAGCAACTTTTGATGGTCTCTGGGTTGGATAGATATTATCAAATCGCTCGTTGTTTCAGAGATGAGGACTTAAGGGCAGATAGGCAGCCTGAATTCACCCAAGTGGATATTGAGGTTTCATTCCCCACCAGGGACAGCTTTTTCACCCTAATGGAAGGTCTGATAAAAGAAGTATTTAGTAAGATTAAAGGAGTTGAGATTCAAACACCTTTTATACATATGGATTATCAAGAGGCCATGAATAGATACGGTTCTGACAAACCAGATACTCGCTTTGGTATGGAGATAACAGATTTATCTGAAATACTCAAGGGGTCTGAATTTAAAGTGTTTGCTGCACCATTATCCTCTGGAGGTACAGTGAGGGCCATAAAGGCTACTAATTCAGAAGGATTTAGTCGTAAAGAAATAGATGAACTCACAGATTTTGTGAAAAGATATGGAGCTAAAGGCTTAGCATGGATAGCCTTAAAAGATGGAGAAGTTAAATCACCCATTGCTAAGTTTTTATCAGAGGAAGAATTAAATGGCATAGTTAAAACCATGGAAGCCTTTGAAGGTGATACTATACTAATAGTTGCCGATACTGTAAAAACAACGTTACAGTCATTGGGTGCATTGAGATTACACCTGGCTAAAAAGTTAGATATTATTGATAACAAGCTTATGAATTTCCTATGGGTAGTAAATTTCCCCATGTTCGAATATGATGAGGAAGAAGATAGGTATGTGGCAGCACACCATCCCTTTACTTCTCCTTTACCTGAAGATATTGAGCTTCTAGAAACCAACCCATCAAAGGCAAGGGCAAATGCCTATGACCTTGTGTATAACGGTCAGGAAATCGCAGGGGGAAGTATAAGGATACATGAAGACCATATCCAGAAAAAAGTATTTAAAGCCATTGGTTTAACAGAAGATATGGCTCAAGAAAAATTCGGATTTTTGTTAGAGGGTTTAAGCTTTGGAGCACCACCCCATGGGGGAATTGCCTTTGGTTTTGACAGACTTATCATGGAAATGGTGGACACTGAAAACATCAGAGATGTCATAGCTTTCCCCAAGACCACCAGCGCCTCAGACCTTATGACAGAAGCACCATCACCCATAGATGAAAAGCAGTTACAAGAGCTGAAAATAAGAAATCTATAGGCTGAAAATTTTTAGTTTCTTTTGTCCCCTTGCTTTTTAACAAAATATGGTGTAGAATAGATAAGGATTAATATCTAAGGCGCCTTATCGTAGGAATATTATGATCGCAAGTACTCGTAAAGCCCTAAGTTAAAGCCAAGGTTAATCCCATATTATCTAAGGAGGGTTTTGCGATGACTGATAAGAATTTACAATGTAAAGACTGTGATGCAACATTTGTTTTCACTGCTTCAGAACAAGAATTCTATGCAGAAAAAGGATTTACCAACGAGCCTGCTCGTTGCCCAAGCTGTAGAGCAGCTAAAAAACAACAAAGAAACAATGGTGGAAGAAACTCTAGACCACAAAACAACAGAGGTCCAAGAGAGTTATTTGACGTGACCTGTTCAGAGTGTGGAACTGAAACTAAGGTTCCATTCCGTCCAACTGGTGACAAACCTGTTTATTGCAGAGATTGCTTTAACGCAAGATAGTTGAATCAAAAGTAGGCCTAAGGCCTACTTTTTTTATGTAAAAACATTATACTTACACAAAACTGGCATTGATCTTTTTAATTAGGTCATGGACAATATTTGAACCCCTAGAAATTATCAGGCCTGTAATAAAGAAATCCAATGAGGGAATAGCTATTTTAATATCCAGTGCATCTAGAACTCCTGTGGTTGTAGTAAAACTGATAAGTACACCCAATAAAATGGAAACATATTGAGTCCTATGCTTCCTTATAAAGGGAAAGGTTGTCTTAATTATCTCTGTGGTAAGCTCAACAAGTAACGACAATACCAAAACCGTGGACAAAGTACCCACAAAATTCACCACCCTTTTATATTTTCACTTTATTTCTATTCTGGTGTTAAACCTTTTATGATACATATAAAAAAAACATACCTTATGATTGTTCATATTGACAGGAAAAGATTACTATGTTAAATTTAATTTTATAAACGAATAAAAATCCTCATCCCAAAGGGGTGAGGTAGAGGCGCGGTGTCTATTAGTACCCTTGATGAAGTGGGAAAACTTATGATTCATGGGAAAAGGAGCCATCGCCGAAGTCTTAGCCACCAAAGCTAGGGCTGGACCTGCATCGAATAGATGTAGGGCTGTCAACGAAGAAAAGCCACCCTTCGTTGGAGAACTATCTCACATTGGCAAGGGAAGGAGGGCGAGTATTTTTGTGTATTTGCACCTACTTAGGGTGCTTTTTTTGTTTTTAATTATATATACTAGGGAGTGAAATTAATGTCAAAATCAATAGGTACTTTAAAAGCAGTTATATTATTAATTCTTTCTTTTGCAATTATCTACTCAGGGGTAAAAATAGTAAAAGCACCATCGGTAATAGTGCTTATTTTTGCTGGTATGGTGACAATAACCCTTTCTCTTATATGGGGAATTAAATGGAATGATATTCAAAATGATATATATGACAATCTAAGGGCTATGTTACCAGCGATCCTTATCCTATTATCTGTGGGTATGTTAGTGGGTGCTTGGATACTTTCAGGTACTGTTCCACTGATGGTTTATTACGGTCTTAAAATCTTAACACCTTCTACTTTCTTGGTATCTGCAGCATTAATATGTGCTGCAATGTCAGTGATGGCAGGAACATCTTGGGGTACCATAAGTACCGTTGGTGTGGCTCTTATGGGTGTATCAACAGGATTGGGTGTACCACTATATATGACTGCAGGTGCCATAGTTGTTGGGGCAATATTTGGAGATAAACTTTCTCCCTTGTCAGATACAACAGTTTTAGCGGCGGCAGTTTCAGATGTTGAATTAGTTGACCATATCAAGTATATGCTATATACCACTGTGCCAGGATTTGCAATCTCTTTAGTCCTATATATAGTATTAGGTTTAAGATTTGGCAGTGGAAGCATAGGAGGAGAAAACGTAACACTGATCTTATCAACTTTAGAAAACTCTTTTACCCTTAACCCCATTTTATTACTTCCACCTTTTGTGGTACTATTTTTGATTTATAAAAAGTTCCCCACATTACCCGTTTTCGGTATCGGTATATTGATGGGGGCAATCTTAGCCTTGGCTTTTCAAACCAGTGGTACACTTGCTGAAAGATTAGCTACCATTGCAAGTACTTTAAATGGTGGATTTACCAAGGACACGGGTGTAGGAATAGTTAACACCATGCTTCAAAGGGGTGGTCTAAGGAGTATGTTAGGAACCGTAGCTTTACTTATAGGTGCAGCTATATTTGGTTCTCCTTTACGTACTGCAGGGGTACTTGAAGTACTTGTAAACTCCATTAAAAGGGTTGCCCAAAGTGCAAAATCAATTATGGCTTCAAGTTTCTTATTACATGGGCTAATGTTTGCTTTAACAGGTAGTTACTATGTGACATTCTCAGTTTTAGGTCCTATTTTAAGACCACTTTATGATGGGTTTGGAATTCACAGAAAGAATTTATCTAGAACTTTAGAAGATACAGGAACTGCCTTTGCACCCATAGTTCCTTGGAGTGTAACTGGAGTATTCATTGCAGATACCTTAGGTGTTAGTACAGGTCAATTCTTCTTATATGCACCTATGACATATTTAGGTTTGGTATTTGGTTTAGGTTCTATCTTAACTAACTTTAAAATAGCTAAGAGTGATGATCTTAGTAATCAGGGAGTTGAGGGGATCAGTGCTTAATAAAGAGAGGCTTTTAGAAACTTATTACAAGCTGATACAAATTAAAAGCATCAGTGGAAATGAGAAAGAGATTGCTCAATATTTAGCAAGTATACTTAGTGATTTAGGTTTGAAAGTTAATTACAGCTACTATGAGGGTGGAGAAAACAGCCCATCCATTTATGCTACTCTAAAAGGTGAAGAATCAGGGCCTACCCTTTTATTAACAGGGCATATGGATACCGTGGATGTGGCCAATGGTTGGATTACAGACCCATTTACACCCACCATAGTTGGTGATAAGGTATATGCCTTAGGAGCCTGCGATATGAAGGGTGGAATTGCCTCCATCATAGAAACATTGACTTATTTTATAGAAAACAAAACCCCTTTAAAGGGTGATATATTAGTGGCTTTTGTTTCCGATGAAGAGGTACAATCCAGGGGAACATATAACCTTATTAAAAAACAGGGGATAACCGCTGATATGGCCATAATGGCAGAATGTCGATTCCAAGATGCAGCCATTGGATTTAGAGGAAGATATAATATTAACGTTATAGTGGTAGGTAAGACAGGGCATGCCAGTAAGTATCCTGATGTGGGCGAAAGCGCTATAATTAACGCATCAAAACTAGCCATAGCCATAGAGGGGCTTCCTACTAAAGTTCATCCCCAAATGGGTGGGGGCACATGGTGTATCAGACACATAAGTGGAGGAATAAAAAATACCCTTAGTGTCCCAGACAGATGTGAGATAATGGTTGACCGCTATGTGGTACCAGGGGAAAACTTTGACACCTGTAAAGAGCAAATCTTAAATGCTGCAAAGGAATTGGGCCTTGATGATAAGGTAACAGTTGAGTTGGTCTACAGACCACTACCTTACATGGAAGGGTTTGCCATAGATGAAAAACTTCCATTGGTGCAAAGTGTAGTTAAAAACTTTAAGGAAGTAACAGGCAAGGACATAACCCTTTCTTACGATAAGTCTGTATGTGACTCAAACTTCTTAGTGGTTGAAGGTAACATCCCAACATTGACCTTCGGACCATCAGGAGAAAGGCTCCACCAACCCAATGAATGTGGATACATTTCAGAGATCATAGACTGCACTGAAATTTACATTAGGGTGGTTAAAGAACTTTTAGGGGCGGAGTAGGGGACTCTTAGATTCCCAGCTTCTTGACAGCTCTAAAAAATGATGATATACTGAAAACAAACCTAATTGCTCCGAGTTTGTATTCCTAAAGTAAGACCATGGATTACAGACCTATAGGGTATCATTGGAAACGATGGTGCCTCCCAATGTGGAAAGGAGTGCTATTTAGGCACCTTTGCCTATAAAAGCATCTTCTTTTATGAAGATGCTTTTTTTCTCCTTTGTCAATTAGGTAAACTTACATAAGAGGAGATGATTTTTGTGTTTAGGAATGTTAAGTTTTTCTCAATCTTGGCTTTACTTGTTTTTTTCTTGGTGGGGTGTGGTGGAAACACCCCTAAAGAGCAAAGTATAATCATGGCTACCACCACCAGTACTGAAAACAGTGGGTTACTGGATTTCTTGTTACCTGTATTTACCCAAGACACAGGTATAGAAGTTAGAGTTGTGGCTGTTGGAACTGGACAAGCCCTAAAGCTTGGAGAAGATGGAGAGGCAGATGTGTTACTGGTACACGCCAAAGCTTCTGAAGTAAAGTTTGTTGCAGATGGCCATGGGGTAGAGCGTTTTGATGTAATGTACAACGACTTTGTGGTGATAGGTCCTAAAAGTGACCCACTACAACTAAAAACCTTGGCAAATAAAGATATAATTAAAGCATTTGAGATAATCAAGGATTCAGCGTCTTCTAGCTTCGTATCCAGGGGAGATGACTCAGGAACCCATAAAAAAGAGTTGGAGATTTGGGCTGCAATTGGATATGAGCCCCAGGGAAATTGGTATAAATCTGTAGGTTCAGGTATGGGCGAAACCATACAAATGGCAGAGGAATTAGAAGGTTATACCCTGACAGATAGGGCTACATACCTATCCATGAAAGAAAATATATCCCTAGAAATATTGGTGGAAGGGGATTCAAAGCTATTTAACCAATATGGAGTGATAGCTGTAAATCCTAATAAAAATAGCAAAATTAACAACGAAGGTGCTAACCAGTTTATAAATTGGATATTATCTGAAAAGGGACAAAACCTTATCAGAGAATTCGGTAAAGAAGAGTTTGGAGACTCGCTATTTATACCTAACGGTAAATAAAGGATGTGACATAACTTGGAAATAGTCAATGGATTTATAAAGGCCTTTGAATTGCTACTTCAATTTGATAAAGGGGTTTACGATATAGTTTTCCTATCATTATATGTGACACTGGCTTCAACGGCTATTTCCACAGTTTTGGGAATACCCATGGGTATTTTTTTAGGCCTTAAGGATTTTTGGGGAAAGAAACTTATAGTAAGAATCACATATTCTTTAATGAGTATACCCCCTGTTGTGATGGGTTTATTGGTATTTTTG
>CAYYRM010000047.1:0-13710 GCA_964474005.1 uncultured Eubacteriales bacterium | reverse complement strand
AAAAAACAAGGGGTATTTTTATAAAGACAATTTTTTAGAAACCATGCTCTGTGAAACTTTTGAATCTGCAAATTCTGCTCCACCTACCTCTCCCAAAAGCCTAAAGCTGATAATTGAAAAACATTCAGAACTTTTAAACTTAGTCCATCATTTATTTAAACGGGTTGATGATTTGATGCCAGATAACATGTCTGTACTTTTATTTAATCATAATTACATCCTCATTGAAAACATTAAAAAAGGACATGTAACTAAAATTTTAGAACAACTTAATATCAATGTTGGTAGTTCTTGGTCTCCAAGATATGGGGAAAATCCAGTAAATTTGAGTATAAAAGAAAATAAAATCACTATTTGTTCAGATATCATTTGCCCATGCACCAGAGAAAACAAATGGATATTAGTCACTATTCCTTTATCCCAATCCAGTATTATTGGAGCCATGAGTATACTAATCCCCCATAAGTTTTATTCTGATTCTTTGCTAGAGCTTTTTTTACTAATAGCTGAGTTTATGGTTTTATCAAAATCCAATGTGGAATCCCTTGAAGAAACTGAAGAGTACTATGGACAAATGTTTGGAAACCTTGCCCATGAGATCAAAAACATTTTAACCACCATAGGTGGTTTTGTACAGCTTCTACACAAAGTAGAATCCGATCCTTCTAGGTTGGGGTATTCAAGCTTTATATTGGGAGAATTAGACAGGGTAAATGGAATATTGAAAAACTCAATCTTCTACTCCTCTTCTAAGGAGCAACGGGTAAACATATGTAAGATACCTGACATAATACATGAAGTGATCTCAAATTTACATTCTGTTATCATGAAATCCAATATTGTTCTAGATATGGATATAAGCCAAGAGGTTCCTCCTTTTACAGGGGACAGTACTCAATTTAGACAGGTGTTTTTAAATATAATCCAAAATGCCATTGAGGCAATGCCCAGTGGTGGAACTTTAAGCATCAATTGCCACATACACAATATGCAAATTCATACTCACATAAGGGATACAGGAATAGGTATGCCACCCCATGTTAAAAATAAAATTTTTCAACCCTTTTTCTCCACAAAGCATGGTGGTACAGGTCTTGGCCTTTCTGTTACAAAACAGGTCATTGAACAATACAAAGGATATTTGTATGTTAAAAGTGAAAAAAATAAAGGTACCTGTTTTACCATCGTTTTACCAATTAGTTAAAATGCACTTATACATATTGATCAATAAAGCCCATACTCCAAGTCTTACACAAGGGGTATGGGCTTTTCTTAATTTATATCTTTATCTAGTAAATCATTTTTGATTGAATAGTACCCTGATTTGGTCCTTTCAAATCTTTCATCTTGGGTTAGAGCATTATAAATTGTCTGCTCTTTTGTAAAGTGGGTTTGATTTACAATTTTACTAATCTGTTTGTAATACAAAGGTTTTTTGTGTTTTTTCAGTATTTCATAGATATAGTCAGATATATGCTTATATTCCTTTATACCCCATTCCGTTAATCCATAAATTCCCCTGCCTACTCTGGCGAAAATCTTTTTATGATTGGCCAAAATGGCTCGGGCATATTGTACAGTTACCTTATTCTCTTCCTTTGCATTTTCGTTAACCTTATCCAAAATATCCATATAGTGAAGGGGCTTTCCCTCTTCCCTTAAGATATTGATAATCCCTTGGACCATTGTCCCATCCCTTGTCTCTAGGGCATAGCTTCCCAGGGAGGTTAAAGCTAAACTTTGGGCCGATGCTAGGCAGGCAGGGATAAAATTATCTAAAACACCTGAAACGGGGTCATCTTTACTTTTGATGGAAAAATACAAAGGTTTTTGCTTTAATTCATTAAGGAGATCCCCTTGTTCAATGGGGCCTTTTTGCAAAAGCTTAATACCTTCTTCAATTACACCTTGGTAATGTTCAATGGGCAAAATGGCCATACCCCATACATTATACGATACACTTTCAAACATTGGGTCAATATCCAATAACATTTCACAAAATGTATTTGTATTGATGCTGGGATCTTTAAAATATGTGTTAAATTCCTTCTGGAAAACTTCTTGAAGGAAAACACCACCTTGTATAAAACCAAAAATGTGGAACCATAAAAGAAAATTCACATTCTCAAAGTATATGTTTGATAAAATTTTGTTTTTTATTTTCTTAATAATCTGCTGTATCCTAGCCCTAGTTAGATCGAATTTGTCCCCAATTTCTTGCAGAGTATTTTTAGGCCCATCAAAACCATAGTACTGTTTTATCATCAATAGCTCTCTGGGGGTCAAACCTGAAAAAATAGACTCTGTCCAAAGCTTACTATCCCTAGAAACTATCTTTTCCCTTAAATAATCCAAGCCTTCTGGGAGGTCGTTATATACCAATGTCTCTGGTATATGAGCAGCTCCCCTTGTCTGTCTCATAAGGCTGTGATTATAATAATAAAATCTGTCGAAAATTCTGCCTTTATATTTCAAATAAAAAACATTTTCCTCCTGTAACAATAATTCCCTAATGGTTTTAATCCCTTCACGTTTTAGGATTAAAATAAGTTCATCTTCAATGGGTAAAAAATCTATGGGGTAGTTAATTAAGACATTACCTAAAGTTGTATTTATACTCTTCCCCTTAACCTCCACACCCCAATAATGGGTTTGACAGTCCTCTAAAGAGGGGATGGTGTCCTTAAGCTCTTTTACCTTAATAATAACCTCTAAAGCAGATTTGCCGCCGAGATTTTTAATTTCTAATAGCTTTGGTATTGAAATATTGATAAGCTTTTCCAGTGTATCAATACCAACACCAACTAAGCAATTTTCTGCCCTTGGTGAAAAATGTAACTTTCCAACGGTTGTTTTACAGTTAAACTTTTCTTCACCTGTAAGTTCCCGTTCGATGACATATTTGATTTCATCTAAGGTTACCTTCCCACAGTTTGAAGTCTCTGACAAAACCTGCTCGTTTGTTAAATAAAGTTGCCCAAATGTCCTTATGTCACACTGTTTTAAAACGTTTCTTGCCCTTGTGGATAGTTTTAAATCACTTACAGGCTTAAACAAGAGCTCTGATGGCAATGTTTGTCTTCCCATTAAAAATGCACCCCCTTGAAACACTTTTGGTAATTATTATAAAAATTTAAAATTATGCTTTAACTCTGATATAATATAATTCTATAAAAGTTGTAAATATCCTTTTTTAATTTTTAAATATTTACAGAAATTTTACTAAAATAATTAAAAAGCAAAAAAGGTATAAGAAATTACTCTTATACCTTCGTTTTTTAATATTAATTTTTTTGGCGTAGCGCATCAATATTGCGTTGCAATACCTTTTTACCCCTCCAGCTAAATGCCCTGTGCCCGTATTTTTCTTTAAACTCTTTATTTGACATACCAGCCAATTCATCAAGATCGATCCATCCTATTTCAGTTTCAGTATTATTTGTTTTATCATTAAGTACTGCTTTGTTTTTCGGACATACGGCTTGGCAAGTATCACAACCATAGACCCTTTTTCCCATTTTTTCAATTACCTGTTGGGATAATTCCCCCTTTTGTATCAAGATATTGGCCAAGCATTTAGAATAATCAATTGTCCCATCTTCATTAATGGCATTTGTGGGGCAAGCATTTAGGCAGATGGAACAGTCTCCACATTGGTTTTCTACTTCCATGTCAGGCTCCAATTCCATATTTGTTAATATATGTCCTAGCCAAACAAAAGATCCATTACAATGGGTAATTAGATTAGAATTCTTTCCAATATAACCAATTCCAGCCCGCCTGGCGATTTCCCTGTCCGATAGATGCCCGGTATCCACAAAACCCTGGAAAATAAATTGATGATTGGTTTTTGTGTTTACATACTCTATCAATTTCTCCATACCTTGCTTTAAGAGTATATGGTAGTCAACACCCCAAGCACTGGCTGATATAAATCCTTGGCCTTTTTGGGGGGGATTTTTTAATGCCATGTTAACATTGTTTTTATAGCTCATTGCCACGGAAATAATTGTTTTACACCCTGGTAAAATAAGCTGAGGATTGGTTCTTAAATTTATATCCTCTGTTACAAAGGGAGGGTAATTTCCCGTATTTAAGTGTTTTTTCAAAAGATTTTCATATTCTATAAAGGGCTTTGCATGGGTAAAGCCTATTTTACAAAAACCCAATTCCAGTCCCCTTTTAACTATCTCTTCTTTCAAAATTACCCTCCTTTCAAAGTTTTCCTACGAGCTTTTTAATGCTTGTTCAATACAGGTCCAAGATCTTTTCGCATAATATACATTTATATTATCATTTTTTAAGTTCTTTTTTAAAGAGTTTGTTATATTATGTTTAACAAAATTGGTTAATACCAATACTGCGTCTGTATATTTAGGAATACTAATCCTATTGATATCCCTTCCTGAGATATGTGTAATATCAGTATAACCCAATTCTTTTAAATTTTTCGGGATATTTCCCAATTTATCCGCTCCAATTATTACTATTGACATTTATTTTACACCTCCAATTGAAAATGATTATCATTATCTTTATATTATTATATTATCCAGTATTAGTCAATATCATTCAAGGGAATAATTATGCTAAAGATTTTTAAAAACCACTTAATCACTGAAATTCCCTGCATTTATCTATCTTAGACTTTCTGCTGGGTTTTTATTTTAAAAAAAATTTAAAAACCAATTGCCACGGAAACACACTGAACTTAACTATCTTAGGCTTTCTGCTGGGTCTTTTATATTTATTTCATTAGGACCCAGCATCAGTTCTTTAGTTAATTGTTGCCCTTTGACCCAGCATCAGTTCTTTAGTTAATTGTTTCCGTGGCTAATTTAAGTTTTTGATTTTTATTTTCTTTTGGTCTTTTTAAAATATCTTTTTGCATCGGAAACACACCGAACTTAACTATCTTAGGCTTTCTGCTGGGTCTTTTATATTTATTTCATTAGGACCCAGCATCAGTTCTTTAGTTAATTATTTCCGTGGTGAATAAAAAAGGATTTTTAAATTTACTTATAACTTAAAAAGTGGCCTTTGGGCCACTTTAGTCGTTTAATTCTTTTCTTTCACCTGTCACCATGTAGATTAACCATTCACCTAGATTTGTTGCATGGTCTCCTATTCTTTCAAGGTTGCTACTGACAAATAATAGTTGTGTTGCTTGATTAATGGTGGATGGGTTTTCCATCATATAGGTCAACAGTTCCCTCATGATTTGCTTGTGTAAGCTATCGATTTCATCATCATCTAAACATACTTCATGGGCTAGGTCTACATTTTCATCCACAAAGGCATCCAGTGCTTTTTTAACCATTGCTTGGGTCTTTTCAGCCATCCTAGGGATATCAACCAGTGGTTTAATCAATGGCTCATTTCCTATCCTTAGGCAAACCTTTGCAATATCATGGGAATGATCTGCTATTCTCTCTAAATCAGTTATGATTTTTAAACCTGTGGCAATTTTTCTTAAATCCTTAGCCATGGGTTGTTGCATGGCTATAAGCTTTAAGCAATTATCTTCGATTTCCAGCTCCTTAGCATCAATCTTAAGTTCATCTTCTATAACCTCTTGGGCTAAGTTTAAATCTTGAATTTTCAATGCTAAAACTGACTTTTGAATACTTTGTTCAACCATATTTCCCATCAGTAGGAGATCTGCAACCAATTTATTCAACTCATCATGGAAATTTTGTCTTATGGGCATATAAATCCTCCTTATTTTTAGCCAAAACGGCCAGTTATATAGTCTTCTGTCTTTTGGTTTTTGGGTTTTGTAAACATTTGTGCAGTATCTCCAAACTCCACAATATGACCGTTTAGGAAAAATGCAGTTTTCTTCGATATCCTAGCAGCCTGTTGCATATTGTGTGTTACTATGATAATTGAGTATTTATCCTTTAGGGAGACTATTAATTCCTCTACCCTGGCAGTGGCTATGGGGTCCAATGCTGAACAAGGTTCATCCATTAAAAGTACGTCGGGTTCCACTGCCAAAGCCCTTGCAATACAAAGCCTTTGTTGTTGTCCACCTGAAAGGGAAAATGCTGAGGTGTTTAGTTTATCCTTTACTTCATCCCATAGGGCTGCGGCTTTTAAGCTTTTTTCCACTATCTCGTTTAGTTTTTCTTTACCTTTAAGTCCATGAATTTTAGGACCAAAAGCTACATTCTCATATATTGATTTAGGAAAGGGATTGGGCTTTTGAAACACCATACCAACCTGTTGCCTTAATGTAACCACATTGGTCTTATGGTCATAAATGTTATTTCCACGGTACTTAATCTCCCCCACTACCTTTGATGTTTGAATAGTATCAATCATTCTATTAAGGGACTTTAAGAAGGTGGATTTACCACAACCTGATGGTCCTATTATAGCTGTCACCTGTTTTTCTTCTATATCTATATCCACACCCTTGATAATTTGATCTTTACCGTAAAAAATTTTTAATTTCTTTGCAGAATAAACTATGTTTGCCATGTAAAGCTCCCCTTTACTTTTTTATTAACCATATGTCTTATAGCTAAATAATAATGGATGAATGTTATGGTTAAATGATGTTATTGTTAAGGGAATGTAAAAAAGCACCAGTATTACTAAAACCGCTAAAAAAACTCCATCTTCGTTGTTACAGCGTTAGTCCATAATCCCCGCGGAAGTAAAAAGAGTATGAAATCACAGATTTCATACTCTATAAAATAAGGACTTTCTCATTGACTACATATAGCTGGTGCTTTACTTTTTTAAAGGTAGAGTAGCCCAAAAAGCAGTCCCCGTCGAACTACTTCTTACACCCACTTCCCCATTAAAACCTTCCACAATATGTTTTACAATGGCCAACCCCAAACCAGTTCCACCTACACCCCTCTGCCTAGATCTTTCCACCCTAAAAAATCTTTCAAAAAGACGATTTTGATCTTTAGCAGGTATTCCAGGGCCATTGTCAATCACCACAAATCTTAGGAATCCATTGTCCTGCTTTTCCGCTGACACAGTTATTGTTGTTCCATTGGGATTGTACTTTATGGCATTATCTATATAGTTGACCAAAACCTGTTCCACATAATCTTGATCCATTGCTAAAACATGGTCATCTTTCACATCAATTATCAATTGGTGGTTTTTAGCTCTGATTTTTTCATCTAATAGTCTAGTTACGGATTCTAAATTTTGAAGTAAACTACTAGTCCCTTCTTTACTTTTTTTGAACCCACTTTCAAGTTTTGATAAATTTAATAAATCGGTGATTAATCTTGTCAATCTATTGGATTCTTCTTTAATAATACTTAGAAAATGCTTAGTGGTTTCTTCATCCACATCTTCATCCAAAAGGGTTTCTGCAAAACCCTGAATGGCTGTAATGGGAGTTCTTAACTCATGGGATACATTTGCCACTAAATCTTTACGCATTTGTTCAAGCCTTCTTATATCTGTAATGTCTTGTAGCACAACAACCATTTCTTCTGTTTCTCCCTTTTGACTTTGAACAATGGCTCCTATTAGTCTTATAAAATGACTGTCTCCATTGGCATCTGACAAGATTATTTCCAGTTGCTTTTTCTCTTCGCCAGCTAGAATTTTTTTCACAAATTCGTTAACATGATAATCACGGGTAAGGTGGATTAGTGGCTTGTTTACTCCACCAATATCAGTATTTAAAATATCTTTAGCCGCAGAATTTGACGCTTCCACTAATCCTTTTTTATTAATAATTAGGACACCCACTGGCAGATTCTTTAATATATTTTCAATCCTGGCATTTTCCCTTGATGTGGCATCCATCATAAAACTTATATTCTTACCCATCTCATTAAATACCAGTTCTAATTCACCTATTTCATCCCTAGATTGAATTTCAGACCCTGGATAGAAGTACCCTTCTCCAAAGTCCCTAGCTTTTTTTGTTAATTTACCCAATGATTTAGTTATGGCCCCTGAGATCATAGCACCAAAAAACCATGTGAACAATATGCCAACAATTGTAGCGGTAAAAATAACAAACCTTATTTGTGCCAAAGCATCATTAATTTCTTCTAGGGATTTTGCTAGCCTAAAAAAACCCAATAATTCCCCATGTCTGTTGTATATTGGTGCTGCAGCATAAACCATGTCAGCATTTACCGTATCACTAAACCTTTTGGATGTAACTATATTTCCCCTAAGGGCACTTTGTATCTCTGGCCTATCAATGTGGTTGTCCAATAAATCCACAGGTTTAGCTGTTTCGACTAAAGGTTTTCCTTCAATGTCAATAATGGTTACCCTAAGACCTAAAGAAAGTGATATATCTTGGGCATACCCCTCCAAAAACCCTCTATCCATGTTGTCTATAAACCCTGAGAATAATTTTGCATGGTTAACAAGATTTGCCTCTAAATCTCTGGTATATTGGTTTGCAAAAAAAATGGATAGATAGCTTCCCAAAATCGCAAAAATAACTAAAAATAACGCTGTATATGTTAATGTAATTTTATTGCGGATAGAAAATTTCATTAATTTTCACTCCTGTATCTATATCCTACACCCCTTAATGTTTGTATGGGTACATTTTCTTCACCATCCACATCTGCTAAGGATTGGCGAAGTTGTCTAATATGGACATCCACTGTTCGACTATCTCCTAAATAGTCATATCCCCAAACCTTAGATAACAACTCTTCTCTGGAACACACCTTCCCTGCGTTTTCCACTAGATACAAAAGAAGTGCAAATTGCTTTGGGGTAAGTTCCAGTGGAACTCCTTTATATTGGCAGCTATATTGCTCCTTATCAATTTTTAGATCCCCTTTGTCAATAAAGGTTTTCAAACCACTGTTGTCATTGCGTCGAAACGCTGCTTTAATCCTTGCCAAAAGCTCCCTTGGGCTAAAGGGCTTTGTCATGTAATCATCTGCCCCTACCTCTAACCCAATTATTTTATCAATTTCTTCACCCTTAGCGGTCAACATAATCACATATATCTTAAAACCATGTAATTGCCTAATATACTTACAAACATCAATACCGTCAATTTCCGGTAGCATTAAGTCAAGAATAACCAAGTCCACTGAGTTAGCTTTTAGAAATTCCACTGCTTTCAAACCGTCTTTAGCTTCTTCAACTTGGTAGCCCTCTTTTTTAAGGTTAAACTTAATTAGCTCTAATATAGAGGCCTCATCCTCTACAACCAAAATCCTCTTCACTATTATCACACCCTTTAAAATTCATTAAGCTTTATATTCTTTATAGAGATAGTTTTTCCTTTTTTAGTAATAAAAAAATAACATTTAGGTATATTTTACCATTACTTGAAGAACTTAACTAATTGGGCATAGATAAAAAGCCTAGGACCCTTTATTGAGTCTAGGCTTTTGTTATTGACAAGGTACAATCACTTATTTTAAAAAATCCATCAATTCTTTGGCAAAGGCAGTAATGGGTAATACCTTATCAGCCAATTTTTTGTCAACAACCTGTTTAGGCATCCCGTAGATGGTACAGGTTTCTTCACTTTCCACATAGACCTTCCCATTGTTATCTTTTATGGTTTTGCTACCTTCTAAGCCATCTTTACCCATACCTGTAAGGACACAAGCCAAAACATTATCCTTGTAAAGGGGAGCCACGGATTTAAAGAGATAATCCACTGCAGGTCTACAACCATGTAAACTGGGTTCTTGATTTAGTCTTATAATATCCCGTCCATCTTCTTTTAACACAACCATGTGGTAATCCCCTGGGGCTATGTAAGCAACACCTTTTTTAATTTCTTCGTTATTTTCAGCTTCTTTAACTGTAAAACTAGTTATATCATCTAATCTTTTAGCCAAGGTTTTTGTAAAAAAAGCAGGCATATGCTGTACCACCAAGATACTTTCCTTCATTGTGGTGATACCCTCAAAAAATTGAGTGAGAGCTTTAGGTCCACCGGTGGAGCATCCAATTACACAGATCTTATTTGGCTGTCCACTGTAACTTGGGGTTTTCACAGGTTTTTGGGGTTTTACCTCGCTTTTAGTGGATCCCAGTTTTGCCCTAGCTGCTGTTTTTATCTTTTCCACCAATAGATCCTTTAAAGCATAAACCTCTAGGCTGCTCTTTGGTTTTTGTAAAAAATCAACGGCTCCTAGCTTAAGGGCTTCTATTGTAACATCTGCTCCTTCTTTGGTTAATGAGCTAAACATAACAACAGGCGTGGGTTTTTTCTTCATTATGAGGGATAATGTGTCAAGTCCTGTTAAAACAGGCATTTCAATATCTAAAAGCACAACATCTGGCTGTAACTCCAGTACATGTTTTAATCCCACAAACCCGTTTTCTGCTTCAGCCACAACTTGAATGGAATTTTCAATTAGAATATCTTTAATTACTTTACGCATAAATCCTGAATCGTCAATTAACACTGCACGGGTCATAAATCCCACCTCTTTTATTATTATATAAGCTTATTATATATGAAAAAATAGTTTTTAGCCATAAAAAAACGCCCAAAGGCGTTATAAATATTTACCCTTGGGCATTGGCCAAAGCATTTGTAACCGCTTCCCTAACTCCTCGACTTGTGCTGGTTGCGCCTGTTACAAGATCTATATCCGTACTTTGCTCTTCTAGTATTCGTTCAATGGTTTTTATACGGGCATTGTCAGAAATTCCTGGGGTCTCTGTTTCCCTAACCACCTCTATCTCAGTTATATCGCCCCCACTTACAGTTACCTTAACTTCAATTTCACCACCATAGCCTTGACCTACCCCAGTATAAACTCCGTCCCTTAGGTCAGCTGTGTCTCCACCACCACCACAACCCTGTAAAAATACTAAGCTTACAATAAGTAATATACAAAATGATAATCCTAATTTTTTCATTTTAGTGCCTCCTTTTGAATTTACTATTATTTTTAAACAAAAAACCCTGTCTAATACAAGACAGGGCAATTTTTTAAATATTAATTTTCGTATATTAACTAAACTATTTTAATGCCACTATTTCTTCTGAAAACTCCTTTATTTCCTTTGATATGTTTGCCAACTTATGTAGAACTTCAAAAACCTGTTCTGTGGCTTGAGCTTGTTTATCAGCAACTTTTGTGGCCTTATCAATGCCGTTTCTTACGCTTTGCATATTACTTTGTATCTCAGATATAACCTTTTGAATTTGTTCCACTGATGTGTCACTGGAATCGGCCATTTTACGAATTTCTTCAGCTACAACCCCAAAACCCTTACCGGCATCACCAGCCCTGGCAGCCTCAATGGATGAGTTAATTCCCAAAATTTTACTTTGCTTACTAACGGATTTAATAAATTCCAAAATCTCCTTTGTTTTGCCGATGGCAGTGTTGGCATTTTGGGATTCTACCACCAGCTGGTAATTCATTGTTGAAAGTTCCCCTGTACCATTGCGTATTTCTTCAACGGCCTTTTCAACATTGACAATACCATCATTTAAGCTGGATAAGTCATGTTCAAGCTTTTCGGACATACTTTTTAGTTCCCTAATTAGGTTGTCCCTTCCTGAAACAATCTCCATCAAAAGATTTGCTGCGGTACCATCAATAATTGTCACTGACTCATCAGCATTGTCCAATAACAATCTCTTTACTTTTTCAACACCCGTGGCTTCAATAATTACATCTACCTTCTCAGAACCTAGGTAATCTAAAAAATTCTTCCCGTGTTTAATTGAATTTATCCGTGCTAGATTGATTCCTGGAGCACTTTGATCCAAATCTGCAATCCAAGCCACTTGAACTGTAGATAATTCCAGTAAAATTTTCAGAATTGAGGTTCCACCCACACCTGCACCTATTATTCCTACTAACAAATTCCCAAACCTCCCAGTGTATATGAATTTTTAATCTTAAGAAATCTATTTTACGATTATTATAACACTATTTAGTAACAATTGTTAGTTATTTTTATAGGATTTTTGTCTAATTTATCCAAAGTATGGGGTCTAAGCCTATGGAACAATGTTTTGTAAGTAGTTGGCTATTAGGTTTTATTGCCCAGATCAACACGGATAAAAGAAGATTTCGCTCTTCATAATAAATACCCGTTTTTAGCGGGTATTATTGTTCAACACTATTTTCTATGGATTTTAAGCTTTCGATAATATTATCTAGTACCATTTCATCCCCCAATAAAAAACTTTGACACTTGTGCAGTAATTCTTCCAAAGTAACCCTATATGGATTGGTTTGATCATGTTCTATATCTAGGATCTTCCCTTGTAATAAGCCTACAAGGTTTTCCATTTCATTTTTATCAAGTACCCCTAGCTCTATCCTTCTCCAGATAGTTGTTTGCTTTAATTGGTGGATTAATTCTGACATTACCTTAACATCTTGAGAATAGATTTCCTCATCTAATATAAATTTAGCATAAGAATCTACCCTCTTTCTCCCTTGGTTGCTTAGCTTATTGTAGATATTACTTAGCTCAATGCTCATTGTCGAACACCCCCCTTTATTTAATTTCTATAAACAATTATGAAAATCCTGCAAATATTTTAAATATTAAAAACATATTTTACTAAAAGTTAATTAAAATTTCATTTATATTATATTTTCTTTTAATTTTTAAATGATATTATAAAAATAAAATATACATTTGTGAGGAGTGGCATTAGATTGTACCAAATTATTTATAATTCTACTTTTAGCATCTTCATTAGTGGTATTATATCCGCATTGCTTATGCTTAAACTTATTGAACCAAAAAAATCATCTGTTTTAATGTTTATAAAAACCCTTAAAGATTTTATTAAAAAACCTTTATTTCTCTCATTCACAGTTGCAATTGTCTTTACATTACTTATGAATAAGTATCAATTGCGACTTGAACAAATACTAGAAGCTGATTTTAGAACAGATTATTCTAGAATCTTTTTCGCCATAGAAGGAAATATAGTAGGTATTATTCAAGGCTTAAAGAACCTACCCACAACTATTTTTCTAACATACATGTATGTTATAATTTTTCCTCTATTGGTTTGGGTGTCTGTGATTATTTACAACCATTATGAGGATACGAAGATGGTTAAAACAGTGCTATATGGATTTATACTTAATTATATTTTGGTACTACCTTTTTATGTATTTTTCCCCATAAATGAAGCTTGGTATGTAAACTCAGAAGTCACTTTCTTAATTCCAAGTATTTATCCAAGCTTTGAAGAAACTTATAGGAACTTCAGTGGATTAAATAACTGTTTCCCAAGTCTGCACACATCCTTATCCCTTACCATGGGATTTATCGCTTACCATTGTAATTACAAAAATTTAAAAAGAATTATAATACCTAGCTCTATATTAATAACTTTTTCAACCCTATATTTAGGGATACATTGGCTATTGGATGTTGTGGGGGGAATAATATATGCCTACGCTATCACTAAAGTTTCTCTTTCAATGGCAGAAAAAAGCCCGTTGGAAAGACTTAAAGAATTAAAGTATAAAAAAATAACCCAGTTTTCTGAATAGAAACTGGGTTATTTTTTATCTGGAAGGATAAAGTTTTCCTTGATACACAGTATATTTCATCACGACATTACCATCAGTGCCAATCAACCAAAGTTCAGTGTGACAACCAAAGTTTTTCATTTCACCCCTTAAATCCCCTTTATAATTGTTTTCTGCCTTATATTCCGTAATTGCCATTTGCACCAAATCAGTTTGTTCCTCTGAGGATAAACCTCCTCTAACCATTGGTGAAAAAACAAAAAAT
>CAYYRM010000046.1:0-13957 GCA_964474005.1 uncultured Eubacteriales bacterium | reverse complement strand
GGGTTTCAGGTTTGATAGGATTCAATGGTATATTGATTATTATTGTTGTTTTAGCAAATATCTATGGAAATAAGCCTGAGACTTCGTTAAGTGATTTTATTAATGGATTTCAGGTGGGAATATTTCTAGTTGTACAGGTTACCATATTATTATTTGCCTTTAAGTACCTTGCATCTATAAAAAGCCCAAAAAAGCTTAAAGAACTGTATATTGAGGAAAATGACGAAAGAAATAGAGTAATACGTGAAAAAATTGGAGGAATTGGTTTTTTTGTGTCAACTTATGGTGTTGCTGCAGCTACGGTAATAGCTGGTTTTTTTAATGCCCTTGTGTTTTTGACATTATTTTCGGTAACAGTATTTATGGTTATAATTATGTTTTCCCTAAAGGTCTATTACAGGAATAAGTACTAAAATGGAGGGTAGATTATGAAAAATAAAAGTAAAAATAGATTATTACAAATCGGTTTAGCTGCTTGGGGATTAGGGATTGTTTCGGGAATATTCTTTGATTTGCCTGAAATTATTTCAGGGTTTCTTATGGGATTGAGCATTGTTTCCTTAATATTATTTGCCATTAGTAAACATTATGATATAGGGAAAGTCAGAATGTTAAAGAGAACATTATTGAAAAAATCAGTACAACAGTAAAAATAAATTTGTAATATAGGAGTGCAGTGAGTATGATACAATTATTTGAAGGAAGGAAAGTAGTACTTCTAACAAAACATAAGAAGGAGAAAGTGATAAAACCTTTAATGGAGAAGGAAACTGGCTGTGAGGTATTAGTTGAAAAAAGCTTTGATACAGACACCTTTGGGACCTTCGCTAGGGATATAGCTAGAACTAAATCACAAATGGAAACGGCTAAACTTAAAATTCTAAAGGGTATGGAGCTTACAAGAACAGATATAGGCATAGCCAGTGAAGGTAGCTTTGGCTCACATCCATTTCTACCAATACCTTGGAATATTGAACTGGTGCTTTTGTATGACAAAAAAGAGAACTTTGAAATATATGGGGTTTCTGAAAGTGGAGAAACAAACATGGATCATTTGGAAACAGACAGTTTTGATGAGGTTAAAGTATTTGCAGATAAAATTGGTTTCCCAGAACATTTTTTAATAATCCGCCCAGATAGTAGTGATTCAGAACATATAATAAAGGGTATAAATCATTTTGATTGGTTAGAAAAAGCATACGAAGAGTGTATGGCCATTTCAAAAACTGGTAAGGTTTTTTTGGAAACTGATATGCGTGCTCATGCCAATCCCACTAGAATGAATAACATTAAAAAAGCCACAGAAGATTTAATAGAAAAGCTAAAGAATCTATGTCCTAACTGTCAAGCACCAGGGTTTATTGCATCAGATAAAGAGAAAGGTTTACCCTGTGAGCTATGTGGGTTACCAACTAACCTTGTAAAAAAATACATCAGTGTATGTCACAAGTGTAAATTCAAAAATGAAGAGCTTTACCCCAATGGAACCACTGCTTCTGCCCAATACTGTAACCACTGTAACCCATAGTTTTTTCATTGCCGACAAATGGTCGGCATTTTACTTTAGTGAAGTATCTGCCATTACTGTTAAAAGTAACCGTGGCAAAATGTTAGGAAGTTTAATATACTAGTTTTTGAACGAGTTGTAATGAGTTAGGAGCTGATTGGGAGTATGGATTATTGCAAATTTAATATAAAATTGACTTTAGGTGATTATAGGATTTTTAATTTTTTTCATAGTTTTGGTAGTACAAAGAAAGCATTGATATTGGTAAGCTTAATTGTTAGCTTATACCCCTTTTTGATTTACAATTATTTAACCAAGCAAGATAAAATTCTACTGGTAGTAATAATTGTTTCAGGTGCCATGTTCTTATTAGCCACACTAATAGGGTTAACCATCTACCTTTACTCAAAAAAAGTATTTGAATCTGATAAATATTTACAAGAGGAACAATCATTTGAAATAGATGATAAAGCAATAAAGGTTAGTAGTAATTCAATAAATTCAGTATACAAATGGTCTGAGCTTTATAAGTGTGTTGAAACCAAGGGGTACTTCTTTATTTACATTGCTAACATAAAAGCGATAATCATCCCTAAGAGACAACTAAAAGATGAGCAATGCAACTATATTAGTAAAAAGATACAGGGGTATGTTCATGGTTCAAGGGATATTATAAATAACTCAAAAAGCAAGCCCAAGGATTTTTAAAGGGCTTGCTTTTATTATTTGTAAAAAATTTTCTACTAAATATATAGGTAATTATTACTAATTAAGCTGCAGGACCTATTAAATAAGGGGATGTAAGTATTTGGAAAGTTAATATTGGCTAAAAAATATGTCGATATAGGGTGAAACTGTGGTATTATATTACTTAAACAGACAGTTTTTTTAAGCTGAAAAGCAAAGGAGGATATGATGCAGACCAACGTAATAGATTACCTTAATTCTATAGCTGATAGTCTTCCTAATAAAGTGGCCTTTGCCGATGAAACTACAAAACTGACTTTCAATGAGGTATATGGGCAAGGGAGGTCCATAGGTTCATTTTTACATAGTATAGGTGTATATAGAGAACCAGTGGTTATTTTAATGGACAAGAATCCTAAAACCATAGTGGCTTTCTTAGGGACCATTTATGGAGGAAATTATTACATTCCTTTAGACCAAGAAATGGGACAAGCTAGAATAAAGATGATTATTGAAGAAATAAAGCCTAAGGCCATTATATATGATGAAACAAAAATGGAGTTATTAGAATCAATGGATATCAATAAAGGTATATACCCATATCAAGAAATAGTTAATACTCCAGTGAATGAGAAAATTTTACATAAAATTCAACAAAAGCATATAGATACAGACCCCATGTATGTAGTTTATACATCAGGGTCAACAGGAGTACCAAAAGGTGTTGTGGCTTGCCATAGGTCTGTTATTAATTATATCGAGAATCTTTCAAATGTATTGGGCATAAATGAATCTAATATATTTGGAATGCAGGTTCCTTTGTACTTTGATGCATGTTTGAAAGAAATATTTTTAACCTTAAAACATGGTGCCACCACCTATATAATCCCTAAAAAGCTATTTATGTTTCCTGTAAAATTAATTGAGTTTCTCAATAAGTATGAAATCAATACTATTTGTTGGGTTGTCACAGCTCTGACAATTATCTCAGGGTTAAATACCCTTGATAGTGTTAAACCGAAATTCCTACATACAATAGCATTTGGTAGTGAGATATTCCCCATAAAACATCTTAATAAATGGAGAAAAGCTTTACCAGCTTCAAAATTTATTAATTTGTATGGACCTACTGAGGGGACTGGGATGTGTTGCTACTATATAGTTGAAAGGGAGTTTGATGAACAGGATACTTTACCCATAGGCAAACCCTTTAGAAATACTGAAATTTTGTTACTTGATGAGGAAAATAATATTGTCCCAGAAGGTGAAGTGGGGGAAATCTGTATAAGGGGTACTGCTGTAACCCATGGTTACTATAATGATTTTTCTAAAACTGCGAAAGCTTTTGTTCAGAATCCACTGAATTTAGCATACCCTGAGATTATTTATAGAACTGGAGACTTAGCGAAATTAAATCATTTAGGTGAATTAGTTTTAACTTCAAGAAAAGACCATCAAATAAAACATCTAGGTTACAGAATTGAACTGGGTGAAATCGAAACATTTACAAATAATATTGAAGGCATAACAAGGGCTTGTTGTATCTACGATAAAAACAATTCCAAGTTGCTACTGTTTTATACGGGTGAATTAATGCCCAAAGAATTAGTATCTATACTAAGGGACAAGCTACCTAAATATATGATACCATCTGGGATATATCCATTAGACACCTTGCCAGTTACAGCTAATGGGAAAATTGACCGAATTACTTTAGCATCAAATTATATTAAGTAAAGAATAAAAAGGGGACCTCAAATGGAAAAGATACTAAAGATTCTAAAAGACATACAACCTGAAACTGATTTCCTAAGTAGTAACAATTTGATAGAAGATGGTATTTTAGATTCATTTGATCTAATAACACTCATATCTGAGATAAACTTTGAATTTGGTGTAAGTGTACCTGCCCATGAAGTAAAACCAGAAAACTTTAGTTCTGTAAACGCTATTATATCATTGATTAATCGTTTAGTAGACGAAAAATAATTGGGGTGTTAAAATGCTTTTTACATCTTATACCTTTATAATTTTTATCCTATTATTATTTATAGTGTATTATAGTATTCCTAAAAAACTTCAGTGGATTTTACTTTTGGCAGCTAGCTATTTATTTTATTATGTAGCGGGTCCTAAATTTTTAATTTACATAATGTTAACCACTATATCAGTCTATATTTGCACCCTGAAAATTGGAGATTTATCTAGGAAACAAGATGCGTACCTGATAGATAGTGATTTGCCTAAAGATGAAATTATGCAATTTAAAAGGACAATAATTAATTACAAACAAAGATGGTTTGTGTCATGCTTATTATTGAACTTTGGAATTTTAGCATTGGTTAAATACAGTGATTTTACCATAGCAAATGTTAATTTTTTGTTTCGCTTCATAGGAAGTAGTAAAGAGCTCTCCTTTTTAGGTTTGGCTTTACCCATGGGGATATCATTTTATACATTTCAGACCATGGGTTACCTAATAGATATTTATAGAGGTCAATATCCACCAGAGAGAAATTTATTTAAATTGGCTTTATTCGTTTCATTCTTCCCCCAATTGGTTCAAGGGCCCATTAATAGATTCAATGACCTATCAAAAACTTTGTATTCACAACACCACTTTAACATTAATAATGTTAGTTTTGGTTTGCAAAGGATTATTTGGGGTTTCTTTAAAAAATTAGTAATTGCTGACCGCATTTTAATAGGTGTAAACACAATTGTTAGGAATCCAGATATTTATCAAGGATCATTTGTTTTTGTTGGAATGCTATTCTATGCATTACAGCTTTATGCTGACTTTACTGGGGGTATAGATATTACCATAGGAATTGCTGAGGTCTTAGGAATTAAGGTGAAAGAGAACTTTAATAGCCCATTTCTTGCTCGATCCACAGCTTAGTATTGGAGAAGGTGGCACATATCCATGGGAACATGGTTTAGGGATTACCTTTTTTATCCCATATCTGTATCAAAGCCTATGTTATACTTTACAAAGCGCAGTAGAGCAAAATTTGGAGAAAGCTTTGGCAGGCGTATTCCAGTTTATCTTTCCACCACCATTGTTTGGTTTGTTACTGGTCTTTGGCATGGAGCCCATTGGAATTTTATAGTATGGGGTTTAATGAATGGTTTTGTAATAATTTTATCCCAAGAATTACAGCCATTATACAAGAGGTTTCATGCTAAGTTTGACATTAAAAATACCTTAACCTATAAGTCTTTTCAGGTGATAAGAACTGTTTTACTGATGAGTTCCATAAGAATGTTTGACACATATAGAGATGTTCCCACTACATTTAGAATGTTTGGAACAATGTTCACTAATTTTGATGCTAGGATATTTTGGGATGGATCACTATTGAATATAGGTTTGTATTTTTCAGATTATGTTGTGCTATTCTCCGCATTTACTGTGCTATTGTTTTCATCTTATCTAAAGCATAAAGGGGATATTAGGCCACAACTAGCTAGAAAGCCCATGGTAGTAAGGATATTAACGTATTATATTATTATTATTGCAATTATTTTATTTGGGGCCTATGGAATTGGCTATGATTCAAGTCAGTTTATTTATAATCAGTTTTAGGAGGATGCCATGAAGAAAAGAAGGTTTGTGAGTGTTTTTTTAGCTATCTGTTTTTTATGGGGGACTCTATATTTATTACAAAGACTAGTTACACCTAAATACATGACATCCATAAGGGAAGGGGCATTAATCTCAGAATACTATAGGGAGGAAATAAAAAAGCACGACGTGATTTTTATAGGTGACTGTGAAGTGTATGGAAATTTTTCACCCATAGCCCTATGGGAGAACTATGGCATTACAAGCTTTATTAGGGGGAGTCCTCAGCAGCTGGTTTGGCAATCATATTACTTATTAGAAGAAACATTGAAGTATGAGAAACCTGAAATAGTAGTGTTTAATGTTCTTGCAATGAAATACAATGAACCCCAAAATGAAGCTTATAATAGGATGACCCTAGATGGCATGAGATGGTCCACTTCTAAAGTAAGGTCAATTAACTCGTCAATGCTAGATGATGAGAATTTCATTGAATACCTGTTTCCACTACTTAGATTTCATTCCCGTTGGCGTCAACTAACCTTAGAAGATTTTAAATATATATTTTCTTCAAACCAAATTTCACATAATGGTTATTATATGAGGGTCGATGTAAAACCAGCTACAACTTTTCCAACACCTCGACGTCTACCAACTTACCAGTTCGGTGATAAAGTATATTACTATTTAGATAAAATGGTTGAACTAACCAAAAGAAATGGCATAGAGTTAATTCTTATAAAAGCACCAACATTATATCCCCATTGGTATGATCAGTGGGATTTGCAAATGCAAGAATATGCCCAAAAAAATGGATTGTTGTATATTAACTTCCTTAATCATATAGAAGAAATGGAATTGGATTTTACCAAAGACACATACAATGCTGGATTAAATATGAATGTTTGGGGGGCTGAAAAACTTTCTAAATATTTTGGTGAATTATTAGTTGAGATGTACGGCCTCACCGATCATAGAAAAGATGAAATATTAAGCAGGGTGTGGGATGAAAAAATTGATTTTTACTATTACATGATGAATAAGCAGTTTGAAGAAATTGAAAGATATGGTCACTTAAAAAATTTCTAAAAACTAGCTAATTTTATTTATTAAAAGGGTGATTATTATGAAGATAAAAGGGGCTTTAATGATTATTCTAGTTTTTCTATTAACTGGTTGCAATATATGGAACGTTGATAAACCTAATCAAAATACTCCTAGTAATGACAAGAGTTTCGTTTTCGAGGTGCTTGGGACAAAAATTGAATTACACGCTTTGGCAGACCCTATCTTGGAAGCATTGGGGGACCCTTTGGATTCATTTGAAGCACCTAGTTGTGCATTTCACGGTATCGACCGTGTTTATGTATATGGCAGTTTTGAATTACACACCTATGAAAGTGATGGGCAAGACCTTGTATCTGCTATCATAATATTAGATGATAGTGTAACCACAAAAGAAGGTATATATATTTACTCTACATTTGATGAAGTTATTAAAGCATATGGAGACAAGTACACTAGAAATTTTGATATGTACACATATCATTTAGGTTACTCGAAACTTAACTTCTTTATTGAAAATGGCAAAGTAGTATCTATAGAATACATAGCAACTGCCATTGAATAATCTGGGTTTAATATACCTATGGAGGGGATAATGTGTCTCTTAAAAAAATAATGATAATCCAATCCATTATCCTTATCATCATGGGCTATGGAATATTTAAAGCATTAGAACCCAATGAATTAATTGATTTATTAGTTGTAGAGGCTGGCATTACTGAAATTTCTTCTGTGGAATTTATGAAAAATCAGGATGAAGAAGGAAAATTTGTTACCGATATCTCAAAAATAGACTTGAGTTTGCCAGGAAAACATAGAATTAGAATAGAGGTTAATGGTAAGGTATATAGATCCAGATTAAAAATTATTGACACCACACCACCTGATGCAGAACCAGTAAATCAAGTTATTTGGTTAAATGATGAGATAAAACCAAAGGATTTTGTTACTAATATAGTTGATGCAACTGAGGTGACAGTGGCTTACAAGGAGAAACCAGATTTCACAAAAATAGGTGAACAAGATGTTTTTCTTATATTGAAAGATACCAGTGGAAACAGGACTGAAGTTAGAAGTAAATTAACTATAATCAAAGATACAGAACCACCAAGAATTTACGTTGACAGGAATCAAACTGTTTACGTGGGTGAGACTGTGGCTTACCGAAGAAATGTAGCAGTTACTGATAACAGGGATGAACATGTGGAGCTACAAATCGATAGTAGCAATGTAAACCTAAGAAGACCAGGATCATATGAAGTAATATATACAGCAACAGATAGTTCAGGTAACAGTACAACAGAGATAGTAACAATAAATGTAAAAGAGAAGCCACCTAATTCAGTGAGTGAAGAGGAATTGTATAGGCTAGTAGATAAAGTTTTAGAAGAAATAATAGAAGATGGAATGACAGAAATTGAAAAAGCCTGGGAAATATATAAGTGGACTAAAAATAATATCTCATATATAGGTTTTTCTGATAAAACCTTTTGGATCAACGAAGCTTATCGGGGCATTCAAAGGGGAGTTGGAGATTGCTTTACTTACTATTCAACAGCAAGGGCTCTTTTAACCAGAGCAGGATTTGCTAATACAGCCGTTGAAAGGAAAGGTGGAACAGAATATCACATTTGGAACTTTGTAAAAATTGATGGCAGCTGGTATCATTTCGATGCAGGGCCATTACCTACTGGAATCAGTTTTATTACATTTTTGCGGACAGATGATGAGTTAGAAAGTTATTCGCAAATAAATAATAACTATTATAGATTTGACACAACGAAATATCCCCCAACACCAACTGAACCCATTTTACATCCAAGAAATTTATAAAAATAAGGACTTAAATAGTATATCGCTATTTAGGTCCTTATTTTTTATATGTATTTACTATTACTACTATATAGTGCATAATGTCAATTTTTTTAAAAGAAATAAAAAATACCGTCATACCCACTTTGTGCCCGCATATACATTTAGAAAAAGTGCTCGCGCTCATCTTAGTAAAGGAGCAAATTCTATGCAAAGGAGATATTTATGCAGATAAACATACTGGAATACCTAGAAACCACGGTTCAGAGATTACCTAAAAAAGTGGCATTTGTTGACGAAAAAACTTCAATGGCCTTTGAAGATTTATATAATCAAGGAAGGTCCATTGGATCGTATTTACTTAGTCGAGGAATAAATAAAAAACCTGTAATTATTTTAATGGGCAGGAGTGTCAAGACCATTGTATCATTTTTAGGGGTAGTATACGCAGGAAATTATTATATACCAATTGATGAAGAGATGCCAAAGTTTAGAATTAACAACATAATTAAAAATATTTGTCCTAGTGCAATCATTTATGACAATGATACAAAAGGAATCTTGGAAAAACTGGATTTTGATGGAGCTAAATATTTATATGAAGAAATTATTAAAACTACCATCGATACATTGGCATTAAAAAAAATACGAATGCAGGCTATTGATACTGATCCCATATATGTTGTCTTTACCTCTGGATCCACAGGTGTACCGAAAGGAGTTGTTGGTTGTCATAGATCTGTTATAGACTATACAGAAAGTTTGACAGAAGTTCTAGAGATTGACGAAAAGACAATTTATGGTAACCAAGGGCCCTTTTATTTCGATGCATGTTTAAAAGAAATATATCCAACTTTAAAGAATGGGTCAACCACATATATAATCCCAAAAAAGTTGTTCATGTTCCCAATTAAGCTTATTGAGTTTCTTAATACCCATAGAATTAACACAATATGTTGGGTTGTATCAGCTTTAATCATGGTTTCTGCATTAAATACCTTTGATAAAGTTAAACCATCACATTTAGAAACAGTTGCTTCAGGTGGTGAAGCATTTCCAATAAAACAATTTAACATTTGGAAAAATGCGTTACCCAATGCAAGCTTTGTTCACCTATATGGTCCTACGGAGGCAACAGGGTTTAGTTGTTACTATAAAGTGGATAGGAACTTTAGTGAGAATGAGGTACTCCCTGTGGGTAAACCATTTAAAAATACAGATATATTTCTTTTAAATTGTGATACCGTTGTGTCCAACCCCTTCGAAGTAGGGGAAGTGTGCATAAGAGGTAGCTCATTGAGTCTAGGTTACTATGGAGATATTCAAAAGACAGAAGAAGTATTTATTCAAAATCCTATGAATAAATTATTTGGCGAAAGAATTTACAAGACAGGGGACCTAGGGAGATACAACACCAGGGGAGAGTTGGAAATAATTTCAAGGAAAGATCAGCAAGTAAAGCATATGGGGCATCGTATTGAACTCGGAGAAATTGAAGCTAATGTCTATGCTTTAGAGGGGATAAAAAGTGTTTGCTGCATTTATGACAAAGGTAAAGAAAAAATAAAACTATTTTATGTAGGTGATAAAAACTCAAAATATATAACAACTGCTTTAAGGGAAAGGTTACCTAGATACATGATTCCAAACCAGATTACAATGTTAGAAACTATGCCACTGACTCCAAATGGCAAAGTAGATAGATTATTATTGGAAAATTTCAACGTTAATAAGGGGGAAAAATAGTTATGAATGAATTATTGGAAATTCTACAGAGTTTACACCCAGACATTGATTTCGAGGAGAACAAAAATTTAATTGATGACGGGATACTAGATTCATTTGATATCATTTCACTAATTGCTGAGATTACCAATGAGTATGACATAAGTATTCCTGCAGAAGAAATAATTCCAGAGAACTTTAATAATGTGGACGCAATTTATGCTTTAATAACACGTCTCATTGACGAAGATTTTTAAGGGGGAACTATGCTATTTACATCATATGGATTTAAAACTTTCTTGGTAATTTTATTTATTCTGTATTATTCCATACCTAAAAAGTTTCAGTGGATGCTATTACTAGGATTTAGTTATTTATTCTATTTTTTTGCAGGAGCTAAGTTTTTAATTTACATTATGCTGACAACAATATCAACATATCTAGTAAGCATTAAAATAAGTGATTTAGAAACATATCAAAATAGGAGTCTAAATGATTCAGAAGGGCATCTGACTCGAGAAGAAAAGAAACATATTAAGTCAGTTATTAAATCTAGGAAGTGGAAATGGCTACTTATATGTTTGGTCTTAAATTTTGGGATATTGGCAGTGGTTAAGTATAGCAATTTTACAATTGCAAACATAAACAATCTAATCAGATTATTAGGTGGAGATAATAGCATATCTTTTCTAAATATTGCATTGCCAATGGGTATTTCCTTTTACACATTTCAAACCATGGGATACATAATTGATGTGTACAGAGGAAAGTACCCCAGTGAAAAAAATATATTTAAGTTGGCGCTATTCGTTTCCTTTTTTCCTCAACTTGTACAAGGACCTATAAGTAGATTTAATGACTTATCAAAGACTCTTTTCTCTGAACACCATTTTAAACATGAAAACCTTAGTTTTGGCATTCAGAGAATATTATGGGGATTTTTCAAAAAACTAATTATCGCTGACAGGATATTAATTGGAGTCAATACCATAGTGACAAATCCAGAGTCCTACCAGGGAACATTTGTCTTTGTAGGAATATTATTTTATGCATTACAGCTTTATGCAGATTTTACGGGGGGAATTGATATTACCATTGGGATTGCCGAGGTGTTGGGTATAAAGGTAAAGGAGAATTTCAACAGTCCTTTCTTAGCAAAATCTATAACAGATTACTGGAGAAGATGGCATATATCAATGGGTACTTGGTTTAAGGATTATTTGTTCTACCCTATTTCAGTGTCGAAACCCATGCTTAAATTAACAAAATACAGTAGAAGCAAAATGGGTGAACAAATTGGAAAGAGAATACCTGTATATCTATCTACCATAACTGTATGGTTTGTAACAGGGCTATGGCATGGTGCTCACTGGAATTTTATTGTATGGGGTTTGATGAATTGCCTAGTGATAATTATCTCTCAAGAATGTGAGCCCTTGTATGGCAGGTTTCATAGAAGGTTTGATGTTAAAGATAAACTTTGTTTTAAGACATTTCAAGTTATAAGGACAGTCCTTTTAATGGGATCCATTAGAATGTTTGACTGTTATAGCGATGTAATAACAACGTTTAAGATGTTCTTTTCAATGTTTACTAGATTTAACATCAATATTTTATATAGTGGAGAATTACTTGAACTAGGGCTAGGTGTATCTGATTATTTAGTTTTATTTATTAGTTTAATAATTTTGTTTGCATCCTCTATTTTGAAAGAAAAAGGAAGTATCAGGTCACAATTAGCAAAAAAACCTGTATTTATAAGATATTTAGCATACTATTCTATAATAATTGCAATCATAATTTTTGGTGCTTACGGAGTTGGGTATGATTCCAGTCAATTTATATATAATCAGTTTTAGGAGGATATCATGGGAAAAAAAGGTAAGCATGTATTGGTTTTGGTACTGTGTTTAGGGGTTAGCCTTTTTATTCTTCAGAGATTGTTAATGCCTAAGTATGTATTATCAATTTCCGAAGGGTCTCTGATTGCTGAGTACTATAAAGAAAATGCAAAACATGATGTTGTTTTTATAGGAGACTGTGAAGTATACGCCAATTTCTCTCCAGTTAAATTATGGGAAGATTACGGAATCACTAGTTATATTAGGGGAAGCCCTCAGCAACTAATATGGCAATCGTACTACCTTTTGGAGGATACACTAAGATATGAGAAACCAGATATAGTTGTATTTAATGTCTTAGCTATGAAAAACCATAAGCCTGTAAGTGAGGCATACAATAGAATGACCTTAGATGGTATGAAGATGTCGGCAACTAAAATTAAGGCCATAAAGGCGTCTATGCTAGAGGATGAAGTTTTTATAGAGTACTTATTTCCCATCTTACGTTATCATTCTAGGTGGAATGAGTTGACTAAAGAAGACTTTAAGTTTTTATTTAGAAAAGATCAAGTATCCCACAATGGATATTACATGAGGGTAGATACCAGGCCAGCCAAGACCTTTCCTACCCCAAGGAGATTAGCAAATTATCAATTTGATGATATCTCATATTACTACCTCAATAAAATGTTAGATTTATGCAGGAAGAATGGTATTGAGCTGGTTTTAATTAAAGCTCCAAGTTTATACCCCCATTGGTATGAACAGTGGGATAAACAAATAAAGGATTATGCCAAAGACAATGATTTATTGTATGTAAATTTCCTTGAGTATATTGATGATATAAAAATAGATTATAATTTTGACACATACGACGCAGGTTTACACCTAAATTTGTCTGGCGCAGAAAAGCTAACCAGTTTCTTTGGTAATATTTTAACTGAGAGATTTAATCTTGAAGATAAACGTAAGGATTCTGGTCTAAATAAGATATGGGAAGAAAAAATAGAATTTTATAAATCTATGAAAGAAAACCAGCTAAAAGAGCTAGACAAATATGGTTACTTAAGGAGCCTAGGTCAAAATGCTCCATAATAAACATGGGGGTGATAGGATGAAAAAAATTATATTATTGTTTTTATTGGTAGGCTTAACATTTACTGGGTGTACCCAAGATGGTGAAGGAAATGGCGAAACGACAAAATCAGATGGTTTCGCTTTTCAAGTTGAAAACATTGTAATTGATCTACATGCTGAAGCTGCACCTATTCTAGAAGCATTAGGTGATCCAATGGATTCCTTTGAGGCACCCAGCTGTGCTTTTAATGGAATGGATAGGGTATATGTCTATAGTGGATTTGAGATACACACTTATGAAGACCAAGGAAAGGATTATGTATCTGCCATAATCCTACTAGATGACAGTGTTTCTACTAAAGAGGGAATTTATCTATATTCTAGCTTAGAAGAGGTTTTAGATGTATATGGAAGTAACTATACTAAAAACTTTGATTTATATACTTTTGAAAGGGCAAAATCAAAGATTACTTTTTTGTTCCAAGATAACCAATTGATTTCTATTGAGTATATAGCTAAAGCTTTTTAGCGTAATTGACCCTCTGAGTTATGAGGGTCAATTTTTGGAGCATATTCATCTATAGGAGGATAATATGTTTAAAAAAAGGAACATCATAATTTATTTGATAGTCATAATTATGATTTTAAGTTTAGATGAAGGTATGAGCAATGCCA
>CAYYRM010000045.1:0-14478 GCA_964474005.1 uncultured Eubacteriales bacterium | reverse complement strand
GATGAGCGGAGTAGGGGAATCGGAGATTCCCTGAGTAGGGAAACTTACGTGGTCGTTTCCTGAGTAGGGGAGCTTTGCTCCCTGAGTAGGAAACCTGCGGTTTCTAGAGTAAACCCTTCAGAAATAAATAAAAGTGTAAGGCTAAATATGCCTTACACTTTCATAAAAACTAATCTGCATCAATACTTGTTGCGGTGATTATATAAGTATATGTTTCACCATTGGCAGGTTCTACAACTACAGCCGTTATAGTACCATCTGCTGTATTTATGGTTATATCATAAGTTCTAGTTCCTTCACCAGGGTTATATTCTTGTTCATCTATGTCATACTCATCTCCTAAAAATCTTTCTAAATTAGCATGTGTCAGGGCTTCATCCTCAATCAAAATATAATTTATTGCCTGTTTTACTTGTTGTAGCTCAGATATGTGGGCAGCTTCTCTGGCTCTGTCTCTAAAGCCTCCGAATCTTGGGATTGCTATTGCTGCTAGGATACCTATTACTGCTATTACCACCAATAGCTCAACTAGGGTGAAACCTTCTTTCTTTCTAAACAGTTTAAGCATTTTCTTTCTCCTCTCTTTTTGGGGATTTATGTATTTGGCAGAGTTTATCTGCCAAAATTTTTACATTTAATTATTTGCCTTTATCTCTATGTTTCGGATCCAAGTATTGTTATCAAAAACCCTAAAACCTACATAATTACCTTCTTTTTTGACTATGTTTTCCCCCATAAATGTTTTATTTCCTTGGGTATTAGGTGGTTTGTATGAGCCAAAATCTCCAAATTTCATCACATCGTAGACCACTCCATCGGAAGATTTTAAAGTAACTTCAACTTTTACTTTGTCATCAGACTGTTTAATTGACAACTCAACCAAAAATCTTCTAGTATTACTGAATTGGTTATTGTTTGATGCTCCTATAAATCTTGGTTCGTACGCACTATCTACACCTACAGAATCAAGATACATACCACCTATTACATTTCTGACAGTAATTTTTTTATCTTCTTCCAATAAGAACATGTAACCTGAATCCTCAGTGCCATTAAAATAGATTCCAAATCCCTTTCCTCCTTGGGATTGAATGTCAATAACTAATTTATAGTTATTCAAATTAGCACTTGGTGGGAAATACCTGCCTTCCAGTTCCTTTAACACATGCCAACCATCTTTATTTGATAGTTGGGATGAATTTAGGATAATGCGAACTTCTTCATTATTTATATTGTAGGTAGTAGTAATATATTTTTTTAATGCATCGTCCTCATTCATTTCTTCCACAAAATCTGACCAAAAATTGTGTAAAGGTTCAGCTCCAGGTATTGCATTTCCTACAGTGTTTAGCAGTTGAACTGTAGTAGACAATTCATAGGTATTGCTTCTTCCTTGTCCCAATAGTTCAAAGTTTATATACTGGACCGTTGGATCTTCTTCTAGTTCAATATCCTTAACATCTAAACCTACGAAAACCTTATCCCCTATTACTTGGATACCCCCATTATATTTATAAATAAACTCTCCTTGTTCATTTACATACAAGTATCGATATTCTACATCGCCAAATTTCTTATATTCAATTATTTTCGTGTCCTCAAGTACATCTGTGATTTCAGTCACTGAATCCTTTATTTTCAGTTCAGTTGCATACCTTATTTCCTTTGACATAAAATCTGAAGCTATCCTTAATGTGCTTTGTACCTCGTGTCGTTCCACTCCTTTTTTATAACCTTTTTGACCAGTGGACATAAAGGATAATATGGCAGTAAAGACAAGTCCTAATATGGTAAATGATACTAATAGTTCTACTAGGGTTAGGCCTTTTTTGTTATTTATAAATTCAAACATTTTTTACCTCCCTAGAACTTCAGATCCATGTAATTATTTATTCTAACACCTAAAACTATGGCACCTAATTTTAAATTATTCCTATTAAGAAAATTATTTGGTATTGAAATAATCACATCATAGTTACCACTGGTGCCGTTTTCCTCTAGCATTACTATATTGATAAATGTTTCATTTCCATTGGGTTCTAATATAAAAAACTTAAATTCACTCGTAGGGATTCCAGTGATCTTTGCAAAACCACTTTCCTTTATTGCATGGACATTCATTTTGAAGTCAAAATTACCACTTTGATTTTTTCCAGCTTTAAAATCTGTTTTATCTGGATCTACTATTCCTGAGCCTACATTTACTATTTCTGCACCTATTACAAATCCTTCTAAATCTCCTGAAGCCACTATGTCCCCTATCACATAGGAAGTATCTCTATTGGAGAAATCTAGTTTTATTACATTGTTTCCCATGGGATTATGGCTTGTATACAGTTTCTCCAACTCCCCTTGATCCACCAATAGGTCCGCTGACTCCCTTCCAAATCTGTGAATGTTTCCATAGGTTTTTACTAAAGCATTAGATACAGGAATGGCAACAATTGCTAAAATACCTATTGCCACTAATAATTCCACTAAGGTGAAACCGTTATTATCTAAATCTTTCATCCTTCCACCTTCTCCCTTTAATCAATCCAATAAATGTACCTATTTGTGTCTATGATAACAACAACCTCCACTGTTACCCCTTGGCAATATCCCACTGATACAATTTTCGTTTCACCGTTTTTTATTATAATCTTCACATCAAAATACCCCACATACTCCTCTGGTTCTTCATTGACAAATTCGTTGTAGTCAGTATCTAGATAAACCCTATCCACACTCTCTTCTGAATCACTTGTATCAGTATAATATCCTTCTTCAATCCATGCATGGAGTGTTGATTCTGCCCCAGTTTTTGCTAGATAATATGCCTGGATCTTTCTATTTTGATAAACCTTCTGCCTAAAGTCCGCCAGTGCATAATTTGTTAGGGCTAAAATAAAGAGACTTATCACTATGATAATAATTATCACTGTGGGTAATGCAGAACCTTGGTTATTCCTAAGTTTTTCTAACACACTATTACCCCCAAAGGGACCATTTGTCCCAACAAATTTATGGCTTAATATAATTGTCTTCTAAAAAGGTCTGAGTTCTCGAAATCAAAATCTTCCACGGAAAAATCAGTAAAATCTTGACCATATATCTTTATGACTAACCCTGCAGATAAATTACCTTGACCTCGACTTAGGTTTAACCTATCTACCTTTGTTACCCTATCACTTCCTTCTATTCTATCTATTAATTGATATATATTCTGATAAGGACCAGTAAATGATAAGGTAACTTGTAAAAACTGAAGGTCTTGGCTCACCACAGAAAAAGATAAACTGGGTGTAGAAAGAGCTGGGTCAGAAAACAACTCCTTTATCCACAATATTATTTCTGGTAACTGTCCTTGCTCAGGAAGTCTAACTAGCAAATCTTCCAAATCATAATTTTGATAATTATCCTTTAAAAGATTATAGCTAAAAAGCTCTAAATTTAAGTTTTCTTCTTGTTGCTCTAATCTACTTAATTGCTGCTTTTTATCTTCAAGCTGTGCATAACCCACTTCAAATACAGTTAAATAAAGAACATATAATAGAATTATCCCAACCAGTGTACATAACAACACTTTTTCCCTTCTGGATAATTTTGCAAGTAGTTTTAGCATTATTGTTCCCCCCTCCTCAAATTACCCTGAACTTGAAATACATATCTTCCTTCACTGTAATTGATATGGGGAATAAAAAATTCTTGGTACATATCCCAGCTATTTAATGAAGTTAGATAAAGGGAAATGGTATCCATATTTGGGGCGTTGGCATGAATGGTTATACTATCTTTATTAATATTTAAATTATTAAATTCCACTTGGTTTGGTGTGTGTTTTTGTAAGCCTTTTAGTACATTTATATAGTTAAGGGATGACTCTTCGATTTTTTCAATGGTATTGACCATATTACGAATCTTCCTTAAATGATTGTTTTCCTCCTCCACAGAAGCTAGGGTTGCTTTGAGGTTGTTTATGCTTTCTTGTTTTGTGTCTATCATTTTGTTTGTGGTTGCTATGTTAACCCTAAGAATTATAAAACCTGTAAGTACCACCACAATTACAGTGGTTGGAACCAATACTGAGAAGAATCTCTTAATTACAAATTTTGGTTCTGGGCGATGTTCTAATGGCAGTAAATTTATATTTCTCATTATCTTTCCTCCCATTTAGCCAACCCTTGGGCAATAAGACCCTTGGAGCTGTCTATGGTTATGGAGTCTGTGCCTGTTATTTCACGCAGTAAATCCTTCAGAGGATTTATTCCAGCATTGCCTCCAATTATATGGACTTGTGTAAATTCGTTTATGTCTTGACCACCATGGCGATATCTGAAATATTCTATGGATCGGGTCAACTCCCGTTTCAGATCTGATATAATTCCCCTAATTAGCATGGAATCAAAGTTATTTGACAAACGTTTTTTATAGGCCTCCTTTAAGTCTAGGTTTAAGGAGGCAGCCAAGGTCTTATCAAAATCGTCACCACCGATATTGATAATCCTTGAAAATCTAAACACTCCATTTTGATAGATGTGAATATCCGTTGTGGTTTTACCAATGTCCAACACCAAGCACAGACCATCACTGGAGATGTCCAGCTCCCTATATATGGCTAAAGCGGGTATATCCATGGCCATTGGTTGAAGTTCAGCTAACTTCACCGTTTGTATGTATGAAGTCATCAGATCATTTTTTAACGCCAATGCCAAAATCTCCATACTTTTTTCCTGTTTACCCAGTACTATATAATCCATCATCCCTTCTTTAATGGGAAACGGGACAATACTGTCCCCCTCTAAGGATAAGTATTTACTGATTTCTTGTTCATTCATTAGTGGTATATTTAACTCTTTAGTAAAAACACCGGGTCCATTATAGGATATCACTGTTCTTTTATCATTTAATTTATGCTGGTAAACCAATGTCTTAATGGCCGCTGAAACCTTTGGTATATTTGTAATGACACCATTTTGAACTGCTTTTTTATTTGTGTCTATTTCATAGACCTTACCTAGGTTTGCAAGCTTGATAAGTCCACTACCTATATCTAGGCCAACATACTTAGAATTATAGTTTTTTTTCTTCACTGTCCTCTCCCCTTCCACTTAGATATATTGCATCAGGTCAAAAATCGGTAACATAACAGCCGCTAAAATAAAGGCTATCATCACTGCCACCAGTATTATCATTATGGGTTCAACCAGGGAGGCTAATCGCTCGGTGGTGTATTTAACATCTTGTTCATGATACACACCGATTTTTTCCAGCATCTCTTCTATGTTCCCAGTTTCCTCTCCCACTGAAAGCATCTGTAAAGTTAATTTATCCACAAACTTGCTATCCTTAAATTCCTTTGCCAAGGTTCCCCCCTCTTGAATACCTAGCAACACATCAAGGATCTCCTCACCAAAGTTATCGTTACTTACAGCCTTTGAAACCAATTGCAATGAAGTTACAATTCCTACGCTACTGGCTGTTAGTAGCGACATGGTCCTACAAAATCTGGCCACTGCCACTTTTCTAATAAGTTTCCCAAAGATGGGAAATTGGGTCTTTTTGTAATCCCACCATATTTTTATGTCTGGTCTTTGTAAAATAATTCTGCTACTTAGTATCACTACAATGGTCAAAATCCCAATTAGAATTAGGTTACTTTGAATAAAATTCGAGACCCCTATAAGTATTTGGGTTATCAATGGAAGCTTATCCCCAACACCCATTTCTTCAAACATAGCCACAAAGTTTGGAACCATAAAAGTCAACATGAAGATCACCGCAACTATGGCAAAGGCTCCAATAAAAAGGGGGTAAGTCATGGCGGATTTTATCTTCTCCCTGAGCTCTCGTTCACCCTCGAAGTAGTTTGCAAGCCTTTCTAAAACCTTGTCTAATACCCCTCCAGTTTCCCCTGCTTCTATCAAGCTTTGGAATACTTGGGGGAATACATCATCATATTTCCTCACACTTTCGCTTAAGGTATTGCCATTTTCCAAATCCTTGGCCATACTGGAGATTGTTTCCTTAAGTACCCTGTTTTGGGTCTGCTCACCAACGGTGGACAGAGTTTTTATTATTGGAACCCCAGCCTTTAACATTGTTGATAATTGACTACAAAACAACGACAAATCCTTTACACTGGCCCGTCTTTTAAAAAGGCGCATTGATGTTTGGATACGGCCCCTTTTAAGGGTTAGTACAAATAGCTCCATATCCCTAAGTACATGTAAAGCCCTCTTAGAGTCCTCTGCCTCTATTTGTCCTTTTATGGTTTCACCAGCTTTATTTCTGGCAACATATTGAAATAACACAGTCCCACCTACTCACTTTGATAATATTCTTGGAAAATTTCTTCACTTATCAAACCACTATATCTCAATTCCCTTAGGGATTGGGTCATGGTTTTCATGCCGTATTTTGTACCTGTTTCTATAATTGAAGGAATCTGAAAATTTTTACCCTCTCTAATAAGGTTTCGAACAGCGGATGTGGCCTTTAGAAGTTCAACGGCAACGATTCTCCGTTTATCCACTGTGGGAAGTAGTTGTTGGGCCATTACACCCTTAAGGGTGTCAGCTAACTGGATACGGACTTGATTTTGTTGATGGGGAGGAAAAACATCAATTATTCTATCTATGGTTTTAGCTGCGCTTATGGTATGCAATGTGGCAAAAACCAGATGCCCTGTCTCTGCTGCCGTTAGAGCTATTTGGATGGTCTCAAAATCTCTCATCTCCCCAACCAATATAACATCTGGGTCCTGCCTCATGGCTGCCCTAAGCCCCGCCTTAAAGGAATTACTATCCTTACCAATTTCCCGTTGATTGATAATGGACTTTTTACTCTTATGCAAAAATTCTATGGGATCTTCCAATGTTATGATGTGACAGGACTTTTCTTCATTGATAATGTTTAGTAAAGAAGCCAAAGTTGTTGATTTACCACTGCCCGTGGGACCTGTCACAAGGACTAAACCCTTCCTTAATTTTGCAAAATCCTTTGCCACATCAGGCAAGTTTAGTGACCCCCAACTGGGTATGATTGTGGGTATTACCCTGGCGGCAATGGCAAATTGCCCCCTTTGCTTAAAAATATTTATCCTAAATCTATTTATTGCATCAAGCTCCAGTGAAAAATCTATTTCCTTAAGCTCATCTAAATTTTCTAGAACATTAGCCTTTTTTAATAATACCTTTGCACACTCTTTTATCTCATCTTCAGTTATATCTTCGATGCCCACAGTGACCAAATTACCCTGTATCCTATAGGTGACGGGACTACCATAGGTGAGATGAATATCCGATGCATCCCTTTTGCATGCCATTTCCAAAATATTGATTACATCCATTTAAAAATCCTCCTCATAGGTAACCCTTAGCAATTCATCATGGGTTGTAATCTTCTTCTTAATCTTTTCCAACCCATCCTTGTATAAAGTTACCAATCCTTTTTCCATGGAAAGCCTTTTTAGGTCCTTGTTACTGATTTTTTCCATCAAAGCCCTTCTAATGTCATCATCCACAGTGAGCATTTCATGTATGGCAATTCTCCCTTTATAACCCGTATTACTACATTTAGCGCAGCCCTCACCATGACATACTGTACAAATTTTCCTAACCAGACGTTGTGCCAATACACCATTTACTGCAGAAGCCACTAAAAATGGTGGTAATCCCATATCAATAAATCTATTCAAAGCCCCTGGAGCGTCGTTGGTATGAAGTGTTGACAACACCACATGGACAGTCATTGCTGCCCTTATGGCAATTTCAGCTGTCTCTTGGTCTCTGATTTCACCAACCATTATTACATCTGGATCCTGCCTTAAAATAGACCTCAATCCTTCAGCAAAATTCAATCCAATTTTCGGGATTACATTGACTTGGTTAATTCCATCTAGGCGATATTCCACAGGGTCTTCGATGGTTAGAATATTTTTATCCCGAGAGTTTAAATAGTTAAGTATGGAATATAAGGTGGTGGTTTTACCGCAACCCGTGGGACCTGTCAATAGCAATATTCCATTGGGTTTAGATAATACGTCCTTAAACTTTAACAAATTGTATTTCTCCATTCCCAAATCTTCTATATCAAGGATTAGGGCGCTTTTATCTAATATCCTTAACACCATTTTTTCACCGTAGATAGTTGGAAGTGTTGATACCCTTATATCTACCTCTTTTCCAGAAACGCTGGTTTGAAAGCGACTATCTTGGGGGAGTCTCCTTTCAGCAATGTCCATATTGGCCATAATTTTAAGTCTAGAAATAATAATACTTTGGGTGTTTTTAGGGGAATTCATTATGTCATGCAACACCCCATCTATCCTAAAACGGATCATTAGCCTTTGGGCACTGGGCTCTATGTGAATATCACTGGCACCTTCATTTATTGCCCTTTCAATGATGGAGTTTACTATACGAACAATTGGAGCATCATCCACCATTTCCTTAAGCTTATTTAATTCCAATGCTTCTCTTTCAAGATCTATATTCTTTTCAAGTTTTGTGATTACATTGCTTACCTTATCTGTTATGCCATAATGCTGATCTAAAACCCTCTGAATCTCAGGTTTTGTGGTTATCACAGGTTCTACTTCCATTCCTGTGGTCCTGGCCACTTCATCCATTGCAATTACATCCAATGGATCTTTCATGGCCAATATCAATTTTCCGTCCCTTTCTTTAATGGGGAAAACAGAAAACCTCTTTGCCAAATCGCCATCTATTTTCCCAATGAGGGATTCATCAATGGGATATTTGTATAAATTCACATATGGAATATCAAGCTGAATGCTTAAAACCTCTACCAATACATCTGAAGAGATATATCCAAGCTCCACCAATGCTTCACCTATGGGAACTCCTTTTTTCTTCTGATAATTAAGTGCCTCTTTAATTTGAGATTCCGTTACTAAATTTTTTTCAATCAATAACTCACCTATTTTTTTTCTTTTGGTTACCATAATCATCCCCCGTCTTTTCCACACTGTATAATCGACCTTTTTTATATCTACCATGAATATATGACTACAATTTGAAAATATAACAGTTTATTTAAAATTTTTATCAATAAAATAAAAAAAGAACAACCTTGTTAAAGTTGTTCCCTTCATTACCTTTTTCCTATAAAACCCAATTGAGATATATCATTATAATTTCTGTTCCCCAAAAATGGGCTATCACCGTACCTAAAACCAAAAATGGTGCAAAGGGTATGGCCTTTTTCTTGCTATCACCCTTTAATAAAAGCACAATACCCACAATTCCCCCAATAAAAAAGGCTAAAAAAGTAGCCAAAATCCCATTTACTAATCCTAAATAAAGGCCCATGATGAAAGAATACTTTACATCTCCTCCACCCATGCCACCTTTGGATACCACAGCTATTAAAAAAAATACCATTCCAATTCCTAATGCAGGTAAAAAGTTAGCGAAGTTTAGGGTATATAAATGATACAAAACACCACAAACAAGTAAGTATATAATAAACTCGTCAGGTATTATCATTTCTTCCAAGTCAATTATGGTTATGGCTAAAAGTACCATGAAGAAATTGTATAAATAGATAGTTTCAATTATTGAACCACTGGTATGATAGATTATTAAAGCTATTATGGCAGATGTTATTTCCATGATGGGATATCTTAGGGATATTTTAGTTTTACAATTAAAACATTTGCAGCCACTTATTATGTATCCTAATATGGGGACTAGGTAAATACCTACTATTCTCTTACCACAGTTAACACAGCTAGATGGGGGATTTATGATGGACTTACCCTTGGGTATCCTGTATATGCACACATTTAAAAAGCTCCCCAAACATAAACCAAACAGAATTAAAAATAAGTTTTCCATTTCTATCCACTCCCCCTGAAAATATAAATTTCTCTATATTCATATTCATCATATTATTGAATTATTTTTTTTTCAAGGATTTTTTATTTTTTTTAAACTGAAGCAATAATTTAGCCACGGATGGGCAGGATTAAAAGAGGATTGGTCTCCTCCACCACCGTAGCCCACTGCTTTAGCGTTGGGATTGACCTGGATGAAAGGGCAGAGTAGGAAACCTGGGGGTTTCTGAGTAGGAGCCTTTAGGCTCTGAGTAGGTGAACTTTGTTCACTGAGTAGGGGACTTTCAGTCCCTGAGTAAAATAAAAACATTTAGCCTCGGGTCTTCACTGATCTTCTCGGATACTGTGGCTCTTTTATGGGGTCCTTTTATATTGCCACTGAAACTGCTACGTTTTGCCACATGCTGGGTCGTAGAGATTTAAATTAATTAAGAACTGATGCTGGGTCTTTTAAGGGCTTTGGCCACGGAAGGGTTGGATTAAAAGAGGATTAGCCTCCTCCACCTTAACCCAATGCTTTAGCGTTGGTATTGAACTGGATGGTGGGTCAAAGGCAATTATTTTGCCACGGGTCTTCACTGATCTTCTCGGAATACTGTGGCTCTTTTATGGGGTCCTTTTATATTGCCACTGATACTACTACTTTTTGTTACATGCTGGATTGTAGGGCGTGAAATTAATTATGGAACTGATGCTGGGTCATATTTTAAATTTTAAATTGTAAAGGTCCAGCAGTTAGCCCAGATGGTTAGATTCTGTTTTTTTTTCGATGCCAATTGTTTTGTTTTATTCGTCAAAAACCTTTGAGACGGTTAAGGTTGAGCATTTTGCGGGTCTTACTGAAGCAGGGCTGTTTAGTTTTTGTGTTCGTATGGTTTTTGAATCTTTTAGTGTAGGGTTAGTGTGAGAAGGTTTATGTATTTTATAGAAGATAACCACTCTAGAACTACAGAATAAATATAATATAAAAATACCGATAGAACCCCTATCCCTCCTATTAAAAAAGTTCTTTAAACAGTGGTATCTGTGAAAGCCTTTCCTGTGGTATCTGTGTTCCCCTTTCCCACATAAAGAGCAAAGTGGTGACAGTGGTGCTAAAGTGGTGTAAGTGGTGGTTGGTTTTTGGGTTTTTCATGGTATCCATGTCCATGAAAGCAAAAAAAAGCGGCGAGTCGAACTCACCACTTTATTTATTTGCTGTTGTCATTGGGGTATCTAAAATATATCTTAAGCCATCTTCAACAATTGATATGTATCCATTAATTAACACTAATCTATCCTCTTGAATACTATCCCTATACTTTTCCACTACCTTTAGGTTTACATACGGGGTTTTAAAGAAATCTTCCCAAGTAGCTTCCGTATCGGGATTTTCTAGCTTCCAAATAACTAATCCCCTATCCAGTACCCGTGCTAGCTCTTCTTCCTTGGCAATTTCGGCTCTTTCAATGTGATCCATAACACTTAAAACTCCATAAACTCCTAAGAAGGAAATGGTTAAAATCATCAATACAAATGCCATCTTTTTTAGCTTACTGTGTTTATTATACATTGTATATCCTCCTACACTTTTTGTGTTTTTCATCACATTCGTCACTCCCTCAGTTTTTACCTTTATTTTAATACTAATTACCTAATTTTTCACTGTTAAATAACGGTAGAATCCCTGTTCATACAGGGGTTTTATATTTTTTAGTAATTAAGGCCTTTATACTAAAATTCTACTTGTTTCGATGTTTTTTTTAGAACTAAACTCCTATTTTTAAACTATAAACACACCCTTAAGTCCTCCAACATTTACACAAAATATTTACTGTACCCTTTTTGATGCTAGATACCAATATAAAATAGGTATCACAATCAGTGTCAAGACCGTTGATGTCAATAGCCCTCCTATTACCGCCACAGCCATGGGGGCTTGAAGCTCTGTTCCATCACCTATTCCCATGGCCAAAGGAATTAACGCCAAAACAGTGGTTAGTGCAGTCATTAATATGGGGCGCATTCTCACCAGTGCTCCATTGACAATGGCTTCATCTTTATCCATACCTTTTTTACGCAAAGAATTTATATAATCAACCAATACTATGCCATTGTTTACAACGATACCCGCTAACATGATAATACCAATATATGCAGTAATTCCAAGGGACCTGCCCGTTAACAAAAGGCCTAAAACCACACCTATCATGGCAAAGGGCATTGTAAAGATAATTATAAATGGATTTAATAGAGATTCAAACTGTGCAGCCATGATCATGTATACCAAAGCCACTGCCAGTATCAATGCAAACCTAAGACCAGTAAATCCCTCATCCATCAGTTGCGCCGCTCCAGAAAACTCTGTGGTGTATCCCCTAGGAAGGCTTAATTCTTTAATGGCCTCTAAAACCTGACCTTGAACAGTGCCCAGGTCACCTTGGACAATTTTCCCTTGAATTAAAGCTGTGCTGTTTTGATTTTCCCTATAAACTGTTTGGGGACCCATTGATTCTTTAACTTCTGCTATGGATTCTAAGGGAACAGAACCTCCCATGGGGGTTGGTATGGGCAATTGTTTAAGTTTTTCATAATCCTTATCCTCAGTTAATGGAAACACCGCTTTTACTTCTATGCGCTGTCCGTTATTATTTAAGTAAGTCAATGACTCCCCTGCCAATTGCTGCCTTACATATTTTGCAACTTGGGCTGTTGTCAATCCATAAAGTGCTGACCTTTCAGTATCTGTTATTATTTGCAATTCAGGTTTTTCAGCGTCCAAATTCGAACTAATATCTGTAAGTAATTCCTTCTCCTTAAGTGCATTTACTATCTTTTCACTTTGCTCTTTAACACCCTTTAGTGTGGAACCTCTAACCACTAACTCTAATTTGCTGCTCCCCGCCATGGACCTCATTTCATTTTGCTGTTCGAAACTAAGACTTCCGTTAACATGTTTTAAATCGTCCCTTAGCCTATCCATATACCATTGTGTGGACATATCTCTATTTTTTTGTTCCACCAACTGTACACTGATTTTTGCTGAATGGGTATTTTCCCCCCTAAAAGTTGAACCTCCACTGCCCACACGCACTGAAAATACTTTTACATCTTCTATACCACTTAAAACACTCTCAATCTTTTCTACTTCTTTATTGGTTGTGTCCAAATCTGTTCCCACAGGTAATGTCAAATCTATGTTAAAGCTACCCTCATCTATTTCAGGTATAAACTCCCTGCCAATGGTATTGAATTGAGACATGGTTAACCCAAAGGCTACTAAAGTCAGAGCCAATGTCAAAACCTTATATCTCAACACCAATCTTAGAAAGCTACCATATGGTTTCCAAGGTTTAAATCCATCAATTTTACCTTTTCTGTACTTTAAGATCACTGAAGCAAGCATGGGTATGACCGTAAGGGCCACCACCAGTGAAGCTAATAGCGCAAAGGCAACGGTAAGAGCCAATTCTCCAAATAGTTCCCCTGTTATCCCTCCCACAAAAACCACAGGAAGAAAAACGGCCATTGTAGTTAAAGTTGATGCGGTAATTGCCATTGCCACTTCATTTGCACCATTTTGGGCAGCATCTTTTGTATCAGCACCTTCTTGTAAATGCCTATAGATATTTTCGATCACAACTATGGAATTGTCCACCAGCATTCCCACACCCAATGCTAATCCACCTAATGTCATAAGATTTAAAGTGAGCCCAGTAAAATACATTAAAACAAAGGTAGCCACTATGGAAAAAGGGATTGAAACAGCTATTATCAATGTACTTAAGGGGCTACGCAAAAACACCATTAATATAATAATGGCTAAAATTGCACCCATAACTAAATTCTGTGCAATACTTCCTATGGACTTTTCCACGATGTCTCCTTGGTTTGCTGCAACTGTAAACTGATAACCATCGCTATTTTCCAAATCATCTAGCCTTGAAAGAACATCTTGGGCAACAGAAACTAAATTAGCGTCCCCTTCCCTTTGAATGGCTATATTGATACTTGGTTTCTTATTTGTTCTATTGTAAGTGTTTACCGAAGCAAATGTCTCATCAATTTCAGCTATATCCTTAAGTAAAATTGGTGTTAGCCCTTCCCCTGGTACCATTGTTACAACTAAGTTCTTCAAATCATCTACATCTCTAAATTGACCCAACACCCTAACAGGTAAGTTAAACTGATCCTTATGGACTTGACTTGCAGGTAAATTTAAATTGTTGTATCCAATGATTTGAGCTAACCTTTGGGGGTCTATATTTAATGCCATCAGTTTATTTTGATCAAACGCCAGCTGAATCTCTGGAGTTAAACCCCCACTTACTTCAACTGAAGCAACCCCTTTTATACTATCAAGCTCTGATACTAATTTGTCTTCGACGTATTTTTGTATCTCATACAAATTACTATTTCCTGTTACAGAGATCTCCATCACAGGCATACTTGTGGGGTCAAACTTTAACAACATAGGTTTAGCAGCTTCCTCTGGAAGAGGTACCAATTCTATACGGTCCTTCAATTCTTCCCTTACAGTGTCTAAGTTACTTCCCCAGTCAAACTCTAAGATTATTAAGGAATTTCCCTCTTGGGAATATGAACTTATCTTTTTTAGTCCACTGGCGGTGCCCACCACATGCTCTAAAGGTTCTGTA
>CAYYRM010000044.1:0-14797 GCA_964474005.1 uncultured Eubacteriales bacterium | reverse complement strand
ATCACTGGGATGATTTTTCCAATCCATATACTCCACAAAGATGTTAAATTGGCCAATATGGGAATTAAACCCATCTAATATGGCTTCAGTGGCTGAATCTGTCCACTCTAATCCCCGATGATAAGAGTTTAATATCAAAATATTCTTGGTCTCGTCTATGGCCTTTACAGGGTTAATTAAAGGGAAAGAAACAGAAATTATAATTACCAGAATAAATGATAATAGTCTATTTTTCATAATACTCCCCCTTTCCAATATCAGATGGTATATTTTGAAAATACATATTTATTTATTCGACATAAACCGATATTTTCCTTTAAAATACTACAACTTAAGCAGAAAAAATAAGAGTCAATCCTAATTAGGATAACTCTTATTTTTTTATCTAACCCTCTGTGGATTTTCTCTTAAATATGGTATAAGGGGTAATAATTTTATTTCCCCTAACGCCCTTTTCTATGGCTTCAACCAGTAGCCCCATGGATTGTCTACCCAGTTCTGCGGCATTTACATCCACAGATGTTATGGGTGTATTTGCATATCTTGCCAGTGTACTATTATTGAAACTAGCCACTGCAATATCCTTTGGAATATCTACATTCAGGCTTTCAAATATTTTCACAACGGCAAAGGCAACCAAATCATCTGTTACGATGACAGCATCGGGTCTACATTCCATTTCAGCTATGATGCTACCATACTCATACCCTGTCTTTTCATCAAAGCTTCCTGTGAAAAGCAATTCCTCTTTAAATGGTATGTTGCTTTCAGACAACGCTTTTTTATAGCCTTCAACACGCTTTTGAGTGAAAATCAGGCTCTCATTACCAGCTATCATGGCAATTTTCCTTTTGCCTTTATTGCTTAAATACCTAGTCAACTCATATGCAGCCATATAGTTGTCATTGTCCACATGGTTTATTAGTTCCCCATTACCATGGGGTGAGCCAATCAGAGAAAAAGGGAAATCCAGTGAACATAAATATTCAATACATTCATCATTGACTTTACTTGACATTAGTATTATACCATCCACCTTAGAGCCCCTGATGAAGTTTTTGATTACTTGAAGCTCTTCGCCCTTTTCAGCATTGGTTGACAGTAATAAGTCGTAACCAGCCTTTGAAGCACCATTGGCTATCCCCCGCAATGCTTCGGGAAAGAATGGGTTAAGCAGTACATCTTGAGATGTTGTTGGCATAATTACCCCAATGGCTCCAGTTTTTTTACTGGCCAAAGATCTAGCAATGGCGTTGGGGTAATACCCCAACTCTTTCATGTATTTTAAAACCTTTTCACTGGTGGCTTGGCTAATTTTGGGGCTATGGGATATAACCCTAGAAACCGTTGAGGGAGATACACCTGCTTTTTTTGCCACATCTTTAATTGTGACAGTGCCATTTGTTTTCAAACCTTTCACTCCCCATTTACAAACTTTATATTTTTCTATTTTATACCTGTTTCATGAAAATATCAAAGGTTTAGTTTATACGATCCCCTGTTTCCAAATCAAAATAGTGAATTGCGTCTGTTTCAAAACCAAAGGTGTGTCTTTCACCATGGTTGTACTTGTAATGACCAGGGGTTGAAATTACTAATTCTGTATCGTCGTCTAATCTTGCATAAAGTATTTTTTCTTTCCCCAACATTTCCACCACATCAATGGTACAGGTGAAAGTATCCACATATTGATCTCCACTTTCAAACCTTTCAGGTCTGATACCCACTGCCACTTTTTTCCCCTCAAAGGTAGCTAAGGATTTTTTATGAACTTCTGCAGGGGTAATCTTGATTAAGTCATTGTCTGAAACAAAAACGCCACCCCGAATACTACCATTGATTATATTCATGGTAGGTGAGCCGATGAATTTTGCCACGAATATATTTGCTGGCTTGTTGTAAAATTCATCTGGCTTTCCAGCTTGCTGAATTTTTCCTTCATTCATTAAAACAATCTTACTGGCCATGGTCATGGCCTCAGTTTGGTCATGGGTCACATAGATTGTTGTGGTTCCCAATGTTTGATGTAGTCTAACCAATTCAACCCTCATGTGCTCTCTTAGTTTAGCATCCAAGTTTGATAATGGCTCATCCATAAGGAAAACCTTCGGGTTTCTTACCATGGCACGTCCCAATGCAACCCTTTGTCTTTGACCCCCTGAGATATCTGAAGGTTTAGAGTATAGATAATCCTCTATTTGTAGAAGTTTAGCAGCTTCCCTTACCCTTTCATCAATGATCTTTTTACGCTCTTTTCTCATGGTGAGGGAAAACGCCATATTTTCATATACAGTCATATGAGGATAAAGGGCATATGACTGAAACACCATTGCGATATCCCTATCCTTTGGAGCAACTTTATTTACCCTTCTATCATTGAATAGTAAATCCCCTTCTGTAATGGAGTTTAAGCCCGCTATCATCCTGAGTAGTGTGGTCTTTCCACACCCAGAAGGACCTAAAATAACACAAAATTCCTTTTCATCTATTTCCAAATTTATATTCTTTAAGGTGAACTCTTCCCGTCCTTCATACTTCTTACCTATATCTTTTAATGTAACCTTCATAAAGGAACCTCCTCATTTATTTACATGTTTACTGTGTAGAACTTTAACCTTTTACTGCACCTTTGGCTAAACCTGAAACCAACTGATTTTGCAATGCCATAAACAATACTACTATGGGCACTGCAGTTAGTAGACCTCCTGCTGCAAAAGCAGGCTGATTCATGGTTCTAAAATCACTGGTTAAGGTAAAAAGACCCGCAGCTAAGGTATAGGATCGTGGGTTTGTCAGTAATACCCTGGGAAGTAGAAAGTCCATAAATGGTCCAATAAATGACCATAGGGCGATTATCATTAGCATTGGTCTTGCTATAGGCATTATTATCAGTCTGTACACATCCATATTAGAGCAACCATCAATCCTTGCTGCATCATCAAGCTCTGTGGATATTGAATCAATATAACCCTTTAAAATAAATGTGTTGCTTGCAATGGCACCACCTGAGTAGATTAATATAAGCATCATTTGCCTAGTAAACTGAGGTACAAAAGAAGATATAATTGAATGCATGGTAAAGTAGGCAGTGATACCAGCAAATGCAGGGATTGTTTGAATTAACATAATAGCCATCAAGGATGCTTTTCTACCTTTAAATCTATATCTTGAGTAGGCATATCCTGTAAAAGATACAATGATAAGAGTCAATATGGCTGTGGCACTTGAAATAAAAATAGTGTTTTTAACCCATGTTAGATATAAGGTTTCATTGAACAGATATTGGAAATGTTTTAAGGAAAACTCAAAACCCCTATTCATAATAATATATTGCTCTTGTTGTCCATTAAAAGCAGATACGAACATCTGATAAAGTGGCCATAGGATAATTACTGACCATGCAATAAGTGCACCATATGTCAAGATCAAACCTAGGATACCCAAGGGTGTTAAAGGGGGCTTATCAGATAAACGTATTTTACTTTTCTTTTTAAATAACCAAAATCCAGAAGGTACTTTTTTCTCATTGATAACCAAGTCATCTCTTTTTATGTTACTCATTATAACCGCTCCTCTTTAAAGGCCTTAGAATTTTTAAACCCTACGAAGGCAAAAAACATCAAACCTAAGGATATAAATATGGTAATGGCAGCACCAATGGATTGGTACTGATTATCCATTGTTAATTTATAAATATAGGAAATTAGTAAATCCGATGATCCTGCGAGGTTACCATAACGCAACGGGTTAAAGGGTCCCCCCCCATTGAATAAATATATTATAGAGAAATTGTTAAAGTTAAAGGTATATTGAGTCACCAATAGTGGTGCAGTTTGGAATAACACTATGGGTATGGTTATACGCATGGTTTTCTGCCAGCTGGTGGCTCCATCCATCTCAGCGGCTTCATATAAATCTTCTGGTATAGCCTGTAAAACACCTGTGGATAGCAAGAATACATAGGCACTACCGAGCCATCCTTGAAGAAGTATTAACGTGACCCTTGTTAATATAGCACTATTTTTAACAATGATGGGACTAGTGCTACCCACAAGGTTTGTTAACATACCTGTCAACATCCCCCTAGGTGCAAACATAATGCTGAAGAACATTATGGTAATAAATGAAGGCACCGCCCAAGGAAGTAAATATATAGCCCTAAAGATTTTTTTACCTATAACCCTTTCATTGTTAGCCAAAATTGCTAAGAAGAAGCCTATGACTATTGCCAAGGTTGTGGCAACCAATGTCCAAATGACTGTCCATCCAAAAATTCTCCAAAATACTGATCCTGCCAATCCTTGACCTAAAATCAATCTTTTGTAGTTTTCAAAGGCTACCCAGTCAAACTTAGATTGGGTTGTGGGTGTCATTCCAGCTATGGATAAAAGTAAAGTTGTTGTTATTGGGACTAAGACTATAAAAATAATAACAAACAAGGCCGGAGTAGAAACTAAATATGGGAAACCATCTTGGCTTATGGTGTTTTTTAACTCAAACCAATTCTTGGGCCTTATTCCCTTAATTTTATCTTTTTCTACTTTAAGGACATCTCTAAATGAAAAATACAGTAATGCTATGGCTATAATTACCAAGAATAATGCAATAACCCCTTCAATCAGAAATATCAATGACTTATATATCCTAGGTCCACCTTGGGCCAAGGACATAAGTCCAGCAATGCCGTCCCCTTGATAATTGCCATAACCCAAAGCGTAGGGTATAGCCATCAGATAAGTGAACAATGATGCCAATAGAAACATTATTCCTTTTTCATATTGTTTGTTTAAAATTTGACCTAATCCAGGTAAAAGGAAAGTTGTGTATGCAAATTTCGGAGTACTTTTAACTACTTCCATTGGAGTCTTTCTCCGGATATCAGCTATATCAGCCTTAAGTACCCTTTCCATTCTCTTGGTTCCTGTCTTTATCTCATAGCGCTTATTTTCAATCAGTTCTTTGTTTGCTTTTTTAGGTGACTCATAGGATTTTAATTTCAGTGCACTTTTATACTTTTGTTTTAGCTCTATTTCCCCGTTTTTTAAAGCCTTGGAAGAAATAGCCCCTTGTCTTTTCTTAAGTTTAAGCCTCTTATAACCGTCATTTAAAACCTTTTTTTGTTCTAATTTGAATCTTTTAAAATCACTCATGGATTTTATTTTTATTGCCTGTTTAAATTCTTTCTTAAGTTTTCTTCCACGTTCATTCAGCTCTTTATCAGATATATCTCCATTTTTTTGTAGACTTCTCAAATTATCTAATTCTACTTCCAGTAACATTGATTGTTCTGTTTTAAATCTTTCGAACTCAGCCTTAACTTGTTCTTTTTTTTCTTTTTCTTGTTTAGAAATATTCTTACTTTCTATTAAAGCTTTTTCCAGTTCAGTTTTGTTTTCCTTGTAGTTTTTGATGATCTCTGGTACATGCTTTAAATACATCTTGCTTTCTTCGTATGCCAGTTGGGCATCATATGTTAAATCTACGTATTGTTTATAAAAGTCTAATTTTGCCTTTGCTTTAAATAATTGTACTTCCAATGACTTAAGTTTCTTAGGGGTGTTTTTATCCATGGAACTTAGCAACGATTTTTTTTGGTTTGATAATTTTTTTAGAAATTCTTTTTCTTTAAGCTGAAATTCCTTTAGTTGAATGTTATAAGGATGCTCTGTTTTTCTCTTTATTAGATCTTTTAATTGAGCCTTCAGACTTTCCCTAGAGAATTTATCTTCATCCTCAATTCTCTTTTGTAGCTGTGCTACTTCCAATAAATATAAGTTTTTCCGCTGATACTCATTACCTATATCATCATATAAAAATTCATTAAATTTCGCCAAGGTACTCCCACCTTTACAAGAGTTTGCTTCCACTGACATCTGCTGTCAGTGATAAAGTTGTTAATAATAACACTAAATACCCTAAAATTTTTGCATAATAAAACACCGAATAGAAGTTAAATTCTATAACATTATAAGCCAAACCACCTAAAACCATTACAGTCCAAAGAAATACAAAGAGTCCGTTTATTCTAAGTTTTGTATAAGCAAAATATGAGTGTAAACCATAGGCCATTGGAATTATTACCATCAAAAAATAATAGCTTAGGTTTGCAGTAACGTATATATCATAGGGGTTATCAACTATCATTTGTGAATCTAAGTCAGCCAACCATTGATTGTATAGACCAATATCTTTAACCCTCATCATCGTTTCCATTGATGCTGCAAAAATGATTGCAGCACATGATATCAAAATTATATAGAATTTTTTTGATGGTAGTTTTATATGTGAATTCATTGGGCTATACACCTCTTATAAAAGTAGTTTTTATAAATTAAGGGAAGAAAGGTAATCCTCTCTTCCCCCTAGCTTTTAGGCTTAGAAGTTTCTCATCATGGCATCAAATGATGCTTTAACTAGGCGATACGCTTCTTCTACTGTCTTTGGATTTTCTGAGCTCCAAGAAAGAACTCCGTTTTTCCAAGTATCCCACACTTGACCCCACTCTGTGAACAATGGACGAGCTGGAGCATCTTCGTAAGATTTAATAACCGCTTCAATAACTTTTTTGTCAGTTGCTGACAAGTCAGAGTTTAGATAAGCAGAAACTTCAATGTTCTCTAAGATTTTACCAGTTGCCTTGAAGAATTCAACGGCATGGTCAGGGTTAACCACTTCTTCAATGAAAGCTTGTGCCAAAGTCATTTTGTCTTCGTCTAATTCCACACGAGCATTGATTGCTAATCCCCAGCCACCTTTCCAGTGAGCAAGTGGGTTACCATTTACAGTTACTTGGTTGATTGAAAGGATCCCTAGGTTGTCGGCACCAGCGTGACCTGAAAGACCACCAGTTGACCAAGGTCCTTCTAATCTAATTGCAGTGTTACCACCTGGCTTAAACTCATTATCCATATAACCCCATGCAGCATTTTCATCCCAAAGGTCTGTACCTGCTTCATTGTGAGCTTTCCAATAGTTAAATACTGCAGTAAATAATCCTTGCATATCTGCATTTAACTCAGAAAATTCTTTAGTTAGGTCAGTGAAAAGTTTACCTTGAGCATCTTTACCTAATAACTCGATTCCTGCAGCATTGGTTATGGCAACACCAAACCAAGCATTCCATACTGGTACTAACATGGTTTCAAAATCTAAATCAGTGAATTCAATGTTACTGTTTAAGTCAATACCTAAATCTTCAGCATTTTTAGTGTTAACAAAATTGATTAAGGTTTCGATATTCATAGGGAATGCTAAATATTCTCCACCTATTTTGAAGTTACCACCAAGGCCTTCATCATAGTTACCAAAACCACCTACCCTTGCAGCCATACCTTTTGCATCAATGGCAGCAAGCGCATCATTTAATGCTAAACCGAAAATTCTATCTGCTGGTATAGCAAATACGTCAGCAACGTCTTCATTTGTAACGTCAGTTGAGTCAATAACATCAAGATGGTCAAAGGAACCTGTTTCGATGAACTCAATTTTAGCGTTAGGATAAACTTCAAGTACCCTTGCTTTTACTGCTTCATAATATTCTCTCCAGCCACCTTCTACTTGAACAGTAATAGAAGCATCTAGGTCTGCAGGATCAGTTGTATTTCCCCCACACGCAGCTAGAGATAGAGCCAAAATTGCCATAAGCATTAAACTTAAAACTTTTTTCATTTTGAATTCTCCCCCATATCGTTTTTTATTTTTAATTGCCACTGTTACAAGCTATGTTCCCTCTTTTAATAGTCTATATACGGTTTACTGTATTGTTATGTATTAAAAGATAGTGCATACGATTGCACAGTTAGCAAAAAAATATAATTTATTTCAACTCAATTATACATCCATATTAACAAAATAGCAATATATTTTTTCTATTTTTATTGTGAATATTCCCGCTTGCATAAATGTTTCTTAATTTTTGTTGTACTGACCATATATTAAGGGAAACCGTTTGAATTATATGGTCAGTACAATTATATTATTTATGCCTTTTCAATATGCCATATTTCTTTAGCATATTGTTCGATTGTTCTATCAGAGCTAAACTTTCCTGCATAGGAAATATTTAACCAGCATTTTTTTGCCCATGCCAATCTGTCCCTATATGCAATATCCACTTTATTTTGAGCATCTCTATAGCTTGCAAAATCCTTAAGAATATAGTAGTTATCAGGTTTATGCCAGTGGGCACCCTTTAATAATGAATCATGTAACTCTTTATACATGCCTGTACCTCCATCGTCAAAGGTACCATCAACCAATGCGTCCACCACTTCTTTTAATCCACTTACTGATTCATACTCCTTTGTGGGATCATAGTTATCACCATTTGCTTCGATATCTTCCACCCTAAGGCCAAAGATAAAGTTATTTTCTTCTCCAGCTTCCTCCACTATTTCTACATTGGCCCCGTCATAGGTACCAATGGTTGGAGCTCCGTTTAACATGAATTTCATGTTACCAGTTCCCGACGCCTCTTTTCCCGCAGTGGAAATTTGCTCTGAAATATCCGCCGCTGGAAATAGCTTCTCTGCATATGAAACCCTATAATTTTGTACAAAGACAACTCTAATCTTGCCATTTACATCTGTATCATTATTCACCAGCGCACTGATATCGTTGATAAATTTAATAATACCCTTTGCCCTGAAGTAGCCTGGGGCAGCCTTGGCTCCAAATATAAATGTTCTCGGTACTATATCAAGGGTGGGATCAGCCTTTAATCTATTATATAAATCCAATATATAAAAGGCTTTTAATAGCTGTCTTTTGTATTCATGTAGCCTTTTAATTTGGATATCGAAAATAGAATTAGGGTTAATCTCTACACCTTCATGGGTTTTAATGTATTTAGCCAATTGAAGCTTTTTTAGTTCCTTAATGTCTAAGAAATTCTGTAATACCCCTTGATCATCGGCATATTTAGCTAAACCTTTAAGTTCTTCTAAGTTTGTAATCCATTCATCTGAGCCCAATAATGACGTTATATACTGTGCTAATTCAGGGTTACTTTGTAGCAGCCATCTTCTTTGGGTAATTCCATTGGTTTTATTGTTAAACTTCTCTGGATATATCTTATACCAATGGTTTAGCTCCGAGTTTATTAAAAGATCTGTATGAAGCTGTGCCACCCCGTTAGTTGAGTATGTTCCATAGATGGACAACCAAGCCATTTTTATATTATTATTACTGATTATCTCGTATTTAGGCAATTCATCTTTGCTGATACCTTTTGCTAAAAGCTCTTTTTTTAGCTGTGCATCGATTTTAACTATAATTTCGTAAACCTTTGGAAGTAGATTTTTGTATAGTTTAACAGACCATTGCTCCAAGGCTTCTGCCAAAAGGGTGTGATTGGTATATGCAAAGGTTTTAATGACAATATTCCATGCCTCATCCCATGTAAGGCCTTCAGAGTCAGTTAAAATCCTCATCATTTCAGGGATTGCCACCGCAGGGTGGGTATCATTTAGTTGAATGGCGTGAAGCTCAGGAAAATTATTAAAGCTTGCATATTGCTCCTTATGTTTGCGTACTAAATCTTGTAAAGAAGCAGATACAAAGAAGTATTGTTGCTTTAATCTCAAAAGCTTGCCCTCATCATTTGAATCATTTGGGTATAATACCTTGGATATATTTTCAGCATCGTTTTTATCTTTTACTGATAAGTCATAATTCTGATTGTTAAACTCCTCAAAATTAAATGTTTCTAATGCCTCTGATTTCCAAAGTCTTAGGGTATTTATGGTTTTTTGACCATAGCCCACAATGGGTGTATCATAGGGAACTGCCAATACATCCCCATCAGAAAAGCTTACCGTAACAACTTCCGATCTTTTCCTAATAGACCAGGCATCACCATATTCCAGCCAGTTGTCGCCTTCCTCCACTTGAAACCCATCTATAAACCTTTGCTTAAATATACCGTACTCGTATCTTAATCCATATCCCGTAAGAGGATAATTCAGTGTGGCCCCGGAGTCCAAAAAGCATGCGGCCAGTCTTCCTAAGCCCCCATTTCCTAACCCTGCATCCTCTTCAGCTTCTTCTATGGCATTATAATCAACACCTATTTCATTTAGTATCTCTTCAACCTCTTGTTTGAACCTCATATTAATCAAATTATTGCTAAGGGCCCTGCCCATCAAAAACTCTGCAGATAAATAGTAGGCTTGTTTTTTACCTCTGAAGTTCTCCTTTGATGCAACCCAATTGGGTACTAGGACTTCCATAATGGTTTTTGCCAGAGCAGTGTACTTTTCTTTGATGTTACATTCAACATATTTCTTACCAAATTCAATTAGTGCATAACTTTCCATCCTATTTTTAATATCATGTTTATTTGTCACTATTATTACCTCCCGTAAATCTTTGTTAAGTCTGCAATTCTTTGGGCTAAGGTATCTGTCAAGTCAGATTTACTTATTCTCCATGTCCAGTTGGTACCTAAAGTTGATGGGATGTTAATTCTACTTTCATCACCTAACCCTAGGAAGTCTTGTATGGGAGCTACGGCGAGATTTGCCACTGAACTCCAAGCCCCTCTAATTAACCCCCAGTTAAAACCTTCATCATAGTTTAGTTTTAAATACTTAATTGCGTAATTAAGGTCCTCCTTTGGTACATTTTCGAACCAGCCCACGGCTGTATGGTTGTCATGGGTCCCAGTGTAAACAACACTATTTTTTACATAATTGTGTGGTAAATAATCACTTTCCTCCCTGGTATCGAAAGCAAACTGCAAAACTTTCATCCCAGGAAACCCTGTCTCTTCAATCATTTGATGAACTTCCTCTGTTAAAAAGCCTAAGTCTTCAGCAATGATGTCTAACTCCCCTAATTCATCTTTTATCTTACTAAATAGCTTCATTCCTGGACCCTTCACCCACTGACCATCTATGGCTGTTTTAGAACCATACTTCACTTCCCAATAAGCTTCAAACCCTCTGAAGTGGTCAATTCTAAGGGTATCATATAGTTCAAAGCTATGCTTTATTCTTTTGATCCACCATTGGTAATTTTCTTTTTCCATGGCAGCCCAATTATAGATGGGATTCCCCCATAGCTGTCCTGTTTTTGAAAAGGCATCAGGGGGGCACCCTGCCACAGTTATTGGCTTTAGGGATTTATCAATGTTAAAAAGACTAGGGTTAGCCCATATATCTGAACTGTCTTCTGATACATAAATGGGTAAATCCCCTATGATACTAACACCATTTTCATTGGCGTATTCCTTAAGCTTATTCCACTGACTACTGAAAAAGTATTGGGTGAAAACCCAAAAAAACAAATCCTCTTCTTTTTCCTTTTCAAAAGCTAAAACTGCTTTAGAATTTATGTTTTTATATTCTTTATCCCACTCAAGCCAGGATTTATTATTGTTGTGACCTTTTATGGCCATATATAAGGCAAACTCCCTGAGCCAGCTTTTATTTTGATCATAGAACTTAACTAGGTCTTTTTTTAGTTCCTTATTTCCCTTTTTATACGCCATTCGGAGTAGTTCCATCTTATTTTTATAGAGTATACCATAATCTATATAGTTAGGATCTTTTCCTAAGTCAAAGTTTTTAACATCCTGAATACTTAGATATCCCTTCTGAACAAACTCATCTAAGTCTATGAAGTATGGGTTACCGGCAAAGGCAGAAAAGCATTGATATGGAGAATCACCATACCCTGTCACACCTAAGGGTAATATCTGCCAATTTTTTTGACTGGACTTAACTAAAAAATCAACAAAATCATAAGCTTCTTTACCGAAGTCACCTATTCCATACGCACTAGGTAAAGAAGCGATATGCATTAAAATCCCACTTGATCTATTTCTCATTGAGACCCCCACCTTATTAAAATATTTTATATAATATAAATTGACACTTTATGTTTTCAGGCTTAAAGCTTGTACAGAATCCTATATTTTGCATTATCTATGTAAAAAAATATAGTGCATACCCTTGGTATCATTCTATGCAAACGATTGCCCGTTATGATTTAAATATACCATATTTGGTCAAATTGTAAAGTATGAATTTTTAAAAGGGTTTTTAAAAGCTTAAAAAAGCCCTTTTGTATCGGGGCTTTTATATTACTAAAATTATATCAATCTAAATATATATCCAGCTAATACTGCACCGAACATACTGAAACTAACATAAAGGATAAATGTTCGCCTCTTTACTATAGAAAACACTGCCACCATGGCTGGAATAGATGTGGCTGCACCACCTATCATAAAGGAAAGTGCTGTACCCTTATCCATCCCCTGCTCCATAAAAAGTCTAATTATAGGTATTGAAGATATACTGTTTGTATATGCTGGAACCCCTATGATAGCTGCCATCACTGGTCCAAAGGGATTTTTTGATCCTAGGAATTCACCAATCCACTCTAAAGGAAGGTACCTAGTAATAATGGCCTCTAATAAAAAAGCGATTAAAATATACTTACCCACGAAAATGGCCATTTCCCAAAAGTTGATGACAAATTGAATTAACCTCACCCATAATATTTGTCTGCTATCTAAGTTGGCTTCTACCTTTGTGGCTGCAACTTCATTCCCACTGCCGAAATCCTTAAGAATCTGGTTATCTAGATATCCTTTATTGGATAGTATCAATGTGACAAATCCTGCTATAAGTCCAATTACTATTGTTGTAACAAGTCTAGCTATGGCAAGTTCTTTACCTAAAATCCCATAGGTTAAAGCAAAGGTTTCTGGATTCATAAGGGGTGATGTAATCCAAAATGCCATGATTGGTGCCAATGGAACCCCCGAAGCTAAAAGTGCAGCTATGGCAGGGATTACTCCACAGGAGCATAAGGGGCTAAATGCTCCAACCCCTGTGGCTATTGGTACCGAAGAAACTTTTTTACCCTCTAAAACCTTATTTAGTTTTCTATCAAATTTCAATGTCTTTACAAGTGCCGCAATGGATATACCTATGGCGAAGAACAAAGCCATATTTTTAACGGCATTATACATGAACTGTAAAATAAACATAATTTCATCAATCAATTTAAAACCATCCTTTCATGTGCATAAAGCAATATTTGTATTGTACAAGTATTCTATAAATAAATATACTTATTTGCAGCAAGTTTGTTTGTTTTCATCTTTGCAGCAATTACTTTCCTTTTCCTTAGATGAACAACACTTTGTTTCTTCACCCTTGGCAATTTTAAAAAGGTCCTTGATAGTTAACTTTTGTTTTTCCATTTCACTTTCCTCCTAAATTTTTTTGGGGGGGTATTTTTTATTATGTCTACCCCTTAAACCATTAACAGCAATTGGGATTAGCCTTATCAAATGCGTCTATAAGTAGGGATACTGCCTTTAAAACATCATTTATTTGTCCTGGGGGCAGATTTGCTACTATTTTTTTATAATAATCTATAATGGATAACTCCAACTGATTAGCCATATCTAGACCTTTTTCTGTTAACTCCACAATTACTATGCGCCTATCCCCTTCATGTTGGGCCCTTTGGATATATTTATCTCTCACAAGGTTATTGATAATTCTGGTCATTGTACTGGTGTTTAGGTTCATTTTTTCGCTAAGTTCATTCATTGTAAGGCTTTCGGATTTTTTAAGCTCTATTAATACATAACACTGGGAAGTTGTAAATCCAAAGGGTTTTATTTGATCCCTTTCAAACAATTGCATTACCCTTACCAGTCTTTGCACCATTAAACCAACATCTTCAACACAACATTCCTCAGGTTCACAATTACATTTTTTTTCTAAATCCATAATATCCCTCCTTGCATATTTATTGTATCATGCAAGTATTGTATTTGTCAAATAAAATTTTATAATTATTTTAGCCACGGATCTTCACGGATTTTAAGGATTTCGCTCTTTTTGTGGGTCAATTTTACATACCACTGAAACAACTATTTATTGTTACTTGCTGGGTCGTAGGGCATGAATTAATTTAGGAACTGATGCTGGGTATTGAAAATGCTAAGGATTAAAACTGGAAAGTTTCCTGGATAGGAACCCATAGGCTTCGGGAAATAGTGTGTAAAGACCCAGCAGTAAGTCAAAAAGTAGTTATACTCCGTGCGTTTCAGTGGCTATTTCATTTTCTCCCTAAGTCCGCTTAAGCTAATGCATGGGCTTTTTGTGAAACATCCTTTCCTTTCAAATGTTCGCTATTATTGGTTAAGTTAAAGGCTGCCCATTTGGGGGCAGCCTTTGGTTTTATTTCAAGAACTTATCAAACCAGCTTGTTATTTCTTGTAATCTGCGGATTCTGTGTTTTGGTTTTCCACTTCTGCTTAGTTCATGGTTTTCTCCTCTGAACATACACATTCTTGCCTCTACTCCGTGATATTTAAGGGATGTGAACATCTGGAATGCCTCATTTACCCAGCAGCGATAATCCTCATCGGAGTGGATAAACAATGTAGGTGTCTTAACCTTGTCTGCATATTTCATAGGTGAATGCCACCATAGCTTATCATGGTCACTCCATGGAGTAGCCCCTTGTTGATCCTCCACAAAGAAATAGCCAATATCTGTGATACCAAACTTAGCAGTCCAATTAGAGATACTTCTTTGGGAAGCTGCAGCCTTAAATCTATGGGTGTGACCTATTATCCAGTTGGTCATAAACCCACCATAGGACCCTCCAGTAACACCTACTCTATCCACATCTATAGAAGGGTATTTAGCTAAAACTTCATCGGTGAATTTCATGATATCATCATAATCAATGGTACCGTATTTTCCTCTGATATCTGCAAATTCATTTCCTTTTCCATCACTGCCCCTGGGGTTACAGAAGAATA
>CAYYRM010000043.1:0-14980 GCA_964474005.1 uncultured Eubacteriales bacterium | reverse complement strand
AATAACCATTAATCAGATTATATATAAATTGAATAGAAAAAATAATTCATTAAGAAATAAGCTGACTGAGAAAAACGCCTTGGAAGAAGTCCTTGAAAAAAGTGGATATGATTCTATTAAAGATGAAATGGATAAATGTGTGGATATAATTAGCAAGCATCCTGAAAAAATCAAGGGGTTGGATATCAAGGTTAGTGTATTAGGAGAGCGAGCTACAAACAGGTCTGCTGATGTGACAAAGCAGGAAGAAGAAATTGTTCAGAACAATAAGGTATTGACCCATTTGAAAAATATTTTCTTAGAAGAGTACAAATTGGGTTATGTGGAAGAAGTGGCTGAAATCACAGATATAACTAAATTGTGTAATGATGTGGTGAGAAATTACAGTCTCACAGGTAACAAGGGTCGTGAGGAATACGACTCAGAATTAAATGATGTCTATAATAAAAATTATGGGATACTGCGGGATTATCAGCCAAAGCTTATAACGATTTTTGCTGAGAATAATTTAGATAATGATCAAATGGCAGACTTAAATAAGTGGAAGCTTAGAAAAGATGTTCATTTTAGGGTCAATGGCAAAGAGGTTAGTTTTTTCAAGTTGATTGAAAGCCTAAAAGGTAGTATCGAGGAAAACAAATTGCTGTTATCTGATAGGGAAAGGGAGTTTTTCCAGGATATCCTGTTAAAGACATTGTCAAACAAAATTAGGGCTAAGATATATCAGTCAGAAAAGTGGGTAAAGGATATGAATGCCCTTATGCAATCAATGAATACATCCAGTAGCTTTAAGCTTACTTTAAAATGGGTGCCTAAAAAGGCTGAAGACGAAGGTCAGTTGGACACCAAAAAATTAGTGGAGCTATTGCAAAAAGAAGATGGGCTGGTAAGTCAGGAGGATATGTTGGAGCTCTCCAAACATTTTTCTTCTAAAGTAAAGGAGATAGTTCGTTCCTACGAGGATAAAAAGGAGAATAAAAACTATTTCACTGTGATTAAAGAAATACTGGACTATCGTAAATGGTATGAGTTTAAATTGTACAGTCAAAAAGAGGGGGAGAATGTTAAGGAGCTTACAAATAACGCTTTCTTTCAGCTAAGTGGCGGAGAAAAAGCCATGGGTATGTATATACCATTGTTTACAGCTGTTTACTCACGTTTTGACATAGCTGATAAAAAGGACTGTCCTAGAATCGTATGTTTAGATGAGGCTTTTGCAGGGGTGGATGAAGGTAATATCCGAGATATGTTCAGGATTTTGCGGGAAATGAATCTAGATTATATCTTAAATTCCCAAGTATTATGGGGGGATTACGATACCGTTGACAGTTTGGCGATATCTGAAATAGTTAGACCTGATAATTCAGATTTTGTCACCGTGATAAATTACCAGTGGAATGGCAAAGAAAAGATTTGTTTAGTGTAGGTGATGGACATGGATTCACAAATTAAGCTTGCTGTGTCTTTTTTCAAAGAAAATAAAAAGTACCATAGAATATTAGTTCAAATGGCTAAAAACTATCGTTCTAGGGGAGTTGTGGGTGGTAGCATATTTTTAGAGAACCTTACATTTGATGAAAGAATGGTCATCTGTAAAATTGATAGTAAATTTATTGATGCCAAGGATGCAAGGTTTTCTGTGAAAAAGTTGATTAAAACCTTTGATAATACACCTATTGCAGGGGTTGATTTTTATGAAGTATTACAGGGGTATTTTGGTGGCGAGCTACTGACACATAAATCTGTAAAGGAAGAGAAAGAGAAAATACGGGAGCAGTACTTTACAAAGATACTCAGTGCATATGAGGGGACCCCTGGGGCTAAGTGGATAAGTAGTATCTTTGAAGGTAAAGCTTATGGCTACTCTCTTGTGATTAGAGAATACAACACTAACCCTAAGGAACTCGCTGAGATATTGGATAATGTCTTAAGGGGGATAAATAGGGTTGCCGTATCTAAACCTGATTATGTTAGGCTAGCTATTTTTTCCTCAATGGTTACAAAGGATCCCCATTATTTTGATGGTAGGAACATAGGGGGAAGGTTACTTATAAACGCTTTGGCTTTTTTGGAAGATATAACCCCACCTGAAAGCTCTGAGGAGCAAAGTGAGCTTCTATATCGCTTTGGAATTATAAAGGATGAGATATCCAATTACACCACCTGTGCTAATATAGCTGGGATTGATGCCAATGGTGAACACCTGGGTATTAAGGGCTTTGTGCAAAGGGGTGAGCCCATACAACTGAACTTATTTACCTTAGCAGGAATTATAGAGTTTCATTGTACAAATAAGCAGTTATATGTATTTGAAAACCCCACTGTATTCAGTGAGGTTTTCCATAGCACCTTAGATTTTAAACCATCTTTATTGTGTACCAGTGGTCAATTAAAATTGGCTTCCCGTGTTTTTTTGGATAAACTTGTGGATAAAGTAGACAGGATTTATTACTCAGGGGATTTTGACCCAGAAGGTTTAAATATAGCCAGCGGTCTAAAGCAGCGTTATGGAGATAAATTGGTATTATGGAAATATGATGTAAAGACATACAAGGCTATCCTATCCCAAGTGGAAATTAATGATAAGCGCCTACGGAAGCTAGAAAGTATAAAGAATACTGATATTAGTGAATTGGTGGAGGAAATGAAAAAAAAGCGCAAATGCGCTTACCAAGAGCTCTTGGTGGATGAGTATATAAAGGATATCAGAAACGGGGTCAGGCTTTAATAATTTAGTAATTAAATTATTAAAGCCTGACCCCATTAATACTGTTCTAGTTTTCTGTATAGTGTCATGCGAGGGATCCCTAGGATTCTGGCTGCTTCTGCTTTGTTGTTATTGCATTTTTCCATGGTGTCTAGGATGATTTTTTTCTCTAGTTCCTGCAGGGTTTGTTTTAGGGTGCCTTGTTGTCTAGGGTTTTTAATGTGATTTAAGCCATTAGTATGCTGTACTTCATCAAGGATGTATGATGGTATGTCTTCTATAATTATTGTTTCGCTGGGTTCATTAACTGCCATTCGCTCCACTATGTTTTTTAACTCTCTGATATTCCCAGGCCAAGAGTATTCTTTGAGTATATCTATAACTTCTCTGGGTATTTTTTTGGATATCCTAAAGTTTTGGTACATCATAGTATTGAAATGCTGGATAAGTAGTGGGATGTCTTCTTTTCGATCCCTTAGGCTAGGAACATTTAGGTTAAGGACATTTAGCCTATAAAATAAATCCTGCCTGAACTTATTTTCTTTAACCTTTAGCTCAAGGTTGTCATTGGTTGCCGCTATGACCCTGATGTCCAATTGGACAATTTCATTACTGCCAATTTTCTCAATTTCTTTTTCCTGTAATACCCTAAGAAGCTTTGCTTGGAGGCTTAGGGGAAAGTCTCCTATTTCATCTAGGAAAATGGTTCCACCGTTAGCTAACTCAAATTTGCCAATCTTTCCTGTACCTTGGGCTCCAGTGAATGCACCCTTTTCATAGCCGAATAGCTCAGATTCTATGAGAGATTCAGGAATGGCGGCACAGTTTACCCTGACAAAGGGTCCATCCTTTCTTTTGCTTGAAGAGTGAATGGAATGGGCAAAAAGCTCCTTGCCTACACCACTTTCGCCTGTAATTAAAACAGGGAAGTCATTGTATGAGTAGTTTTTAGCCTTTATTCTGCAGGATTCACCCAACTCTGTGTTTGTTAGAATATCGTCGAAGGTATATTTAGGTTTATATATATCCGCTATTTTACTTATTTTGTTATGGTTTAGGTTTTTTAGAAGGCTGTTTACTTCTGACATTTCATATAGGAAATTTATATCTTCGATTAAAATAATTCCTACACCGCCGATGATCACATCTTTGTAAAATAAAGGGATTCTGTGAACCAATGATTCCTTTCCATTGTGAAATCTATGTTTTTGCCCCAATTCCGCTTGCCCTGTTTTAACCACTATGGGTAAACGAACAGATGGGTCAACTTCAGATAAGTGTTTCCCAATAAGGTTAGTTACGGAATCTAGTCCTAGGTAGTCAAGGAATGCCTGATTCATGATAATCACTTTTCCATCAGCATCAACAAAATTTATTGGAATTGGTAGCTGGTCGAAAAGTAATGATGTCATGGAAACAAAAATATCTGTTATTTCACTGTGATTTATATTAGTTTTGTCATGTAAACCCATAATATCACCTCGCGAATTCATACTATTAAATCATTTCTTTTTCTAAACCTTAGCATAGAACCATAAAATGGTCAATATAAATGCAACTAAATGATACATGTAACATTTTATTACAATATATAAAATGCTGTATATTTGGTGATGAATAAAAAATATTGTAACATTTAGTTACATATCTATTAGTCTAATATAATTTTAAATACAATATAACCCTTAGAGATAAGGGTTTTTTATTGTTGGCATGGTTATTGCTCTAATAAGATTAAGAGATTATCAAAGGGAGGCTGATTTATCAATGAATGATAACTTTCGTGTGGGAGTGGTGGATTACTCCATTTATCTTCCTGAGAAGACCATAACAGCAGAAGAATTGTCAGAAGAGGTAGGAATTAAGGCAGAGATCCTTAGGGAGAAAATGGGCATTAACAGAAAATATGTGGGTGGACCTGAAGATCATCCAGGGATGATGGCTACAAAGGCAGCCAAAGACCTTATTAAAAAAACTGGAGTGGACCCCAATGAGATAGATATGATCCTATATGCTGGCGAGACTTATAGTGAGTATGTTTGTTGGACAGTGGGCATTAAGATTCAAAATGAGATTGGCGCAAATAAGGCATTTGCTTGGGATTTGTCCTTTAGGTGTGCTGGTACCCCCCTGGCTCTAAAGGTAGCTAAAGATATGATGTATGCTAATCCTAAGATGGTGAATGTGTTGGTGGTGGGTGGTAATGCAAACGCTTATTTAGTTGATTACAAAGACCCTTTACAATCCTTTATGTTTAATATGTCTCCAGGGGGGTTTGCGCTGTTGCTTCGGAGGAATCATGCTGAAAATGAACTGCTAGGAACTGGGATTATCACCGACAGTATTTTCTGTGATGATGTGATTGGTAAGTATGGTGGCACATTACATCCAATTACAGATGAGATTGGGCAGGATCCTGAAAAACTAAGGCGAGCAAGACTTTTAGAGGTGCCAGATGGAGAGGGAATGAAGCAAAGATTGGCGGAAAAGTCGTTGCCAGATTTTACTGGAGCCGTAAAACTTGCTTTAGAAGATTCAAATTTAACCCAAGAAGATGTGGACTTTATCGGTATCAATCATATTAACCCAAAGGCTCACTATGCTATTATGGATTTTCTAAACATTGATAGGGACAAAACTGAATATCTTTCTGATCATGGACATTGTGGCCATGTTGACCAATTCTTGGCTTTAGATTTAGGTATCAAGGCTGGTAAGGTGAAGGATGGGTCAGTATGTGCACTGTTGGGTGCTGGTACAGGCTACGCTTTTGCTTGCTCCATAGTTAGATGGGGGAAAATTAAGTAGAAGGGAGAGATATAGATGAAAGGGGTTCAAGGTTTATATCGCAGTAAGACCAAACATGTGGAAGAAGTTTTAGGTATGATAAAATCCGATGACTTTATAATCACAGCCCTTGGGGGTAGTGAACCAACCACTATCCTAAATAGGCTTCATACTTTAAAAGATAGAGGGGTAAGAGGTTGTGATATTACAAACTGTTTGCCCATGGGTAATTATGAATTTATAAGGAATAGTGAATATCGAGATAGTATTTTTGTAAATGGATGGTTTTTCTCACCTCCCCTTAGGAAGGCTCAACTCAATGGTAATGTTTCTCACGTGCCACAACATCTCCATCTGGCTTTCACAAAAAGAAAATTTGCCACCGATGGTAGAAAAATGGTGCTATTGGCCAGTGCTTCACCTATGGATAAGCATGGAAATTTGTCATTGTCTTTGGGATGTACCTATGAAAGGGCAGTTATCGATGCAGGGGCTTTGGTTATTATTGAAGTAAACCCTAATCTTCCAAGAACCTTTGGTGATACCACCATACACATCAGCGAAGTTGACGCTTTAGTTCAGGTGGATACTTTACCACCAGCATTGCCTGTTGCAGAAATATCCAAAAAAGACAAGATTATCGGAGATTATATCGCTGACTTAGTGGAGGATGGTTCAACCATTCAGCTGGGTATAGGAGGAATTCCCAATGCAGTGGCAGAAGCGTTAAAATCTAAGAAGGATTTGGGTATTCACACTGAGATGTTCACAGATGGAATGGTGGACTTGATAGAAGCAGGGGCTGTCAATAACTCTAAAAAGACATTGTATCCACATAAATCTGTGGCCACCTTTGCCTTAGGTTCTAAAAAACTATATGACTTTTTAGATGACAATACCAGTGTGCTATTCAAAAATGGCAATTGGACCAATGACCCCAGGGTAATTGGGCAAAATCATAAAATGGTTTCAATAAATACCACAATAGAGGTGGATTTATTTGGCCAATGTGCATCGGAATCCATAGGTCCAGTGCAGATTTCTGGTACAGGTGGTCAATCAGATACAGCGGTGGGAGCACAAATTTCAGAGGGTGGAAAGTCCTTTATTGCCCTTTATTCCACGGCTTTAATCAAGGACGATAATGGCAATCCAATCACAGTTTCAAAAATTGTACCCAGTTTAAAACAAGGTAGTGTGGTGAGTCTATCTAGAAATGATGTGGATTATGTGGTAACAGAATACGGCGTTGCCTGGTTAAGGGGTAGATCCATTAAAGAGAGGGTGCAAAGACTAATAGCAATAAGTCATCCAGACTTTAGGGATCAGTTGAAGTTTGAGGCTAAGAAAAATAATTTGTGGTAGGAGGAGTAATATATGAAAGTAGTGGGGATAGTAGGCAGTCCTAGGGAGCAAAGCAATTCTCAGTATTTTGTTGAGGTGGCATTGAACCAATTGAAAAATCAGGGGATAGATACTGAGTTAATAACCTTAAGGGGTAAGAGAATTCAGCCCTGTACAGGGTGTTATGCTTGTGTTACAGCTAAGATGTGTACCTTGGAAAAAGACGATTTTGATGACGTGTTTAATAAAATGCTAGAATCAGATGGAATTATTGTGGGCTCCCCTGTATATAATTCTTCAACACCAGCTGATTTAAAGGCTTTACTGGATAGGGCAGGTTTTTTAGGACGTTGGATTAATAATGACATGAAGGGTAAGTCAGAGAATTATGATTGGAAGGGTACAGCTTTTTCTGGGAAAGTGGCAGCTCCCATCACTGTTGCAAGAAGGGCAGGGCAAAACTTTGCTTTCGCTGAATTGTTACTTTGGTTTACGGTAAATGATTTTATTGTAATTGGCTCCCACTATTGGAACGTTGGTGTTGCAGGTAAAGGCGGTGCAGTGGACGCTGAAAATGATCTAGAAGGTGTGGGAATCATGAAACACATGGCCGATAACATGGCCCATGTAATTAAGAAATTAAAATAACGAAATAACGGGGTCAGGCTCGGGTAATTCCATTCTGGAATGACCCGAGCCTGACCTTTAAAACTTGACACCGTTACGTAGTGATGGTATTATAGTGATAATAATACTTGGAGGTGGCTTGTAATGATATCTGAGTATCGTATTAGTGAGTTGGCTGAAAAGGCTGGGGTATCCAAGAGGACCATACATTACTATATAAGTAAGGGTTTGATTCCACCAGCATTGGGTGCTGGGGTTAACAGTACCTACAATGATGAACATCTGTATAGGGTTATGTATATTAAGGCTTTACAATCACAGTATTTTCCTTTGGATAAAATTAAGACAATGGTAACAGGCCTTAGTTTGAATGATGTGAGAGAAAAAATAGAAGAGCAATTATTGGTTCAAGAAAGCAATATAGTAAAGGCTTCAGATTCACCTTTAGAAATGATAGAGAAAAAAAACATGAGCTTTTATGAAGAGGAAAATCAAATGATACCCCATGGGTTGATGGTTGATGCAGAGGAATATATTAGGCTTAACTTAGGTGGGGAACTGGAGTTGCATTTTCCTAAAAGTGCGATAAACAGCCATGGTGATGTAATTTTGAATATAGTGAAGTATGCCAAAAGGCTTATGGGTGAAGAGTAAATTTCTGAGGAGGGTATTAAATGGAGTATGGGCTGGTATTTAAGGATAAGAGGAAAATTGGTTCAATACCTTTAAAGGGTGTTGATATTAAAGGGGAAGTAATAGATAACTTTTCCGTTGTCACCCTAAGGCAGACCTATGAATTTATAGGTAAGGGGGATGGTGAAGTAATCTATGTTTTCCCACTTCCTGATAAAAGTGCTGTTTGTGGTTTCACAGCGAAGATAGGCAAGACTAAAATCTTTGGTGAGGTTATGGAAAGGGATTTAGCCTATGAAAAATACGATGAGGCCATGGGTCGGGGAGATAGTGGGTTTTTATTAGATAGTCATAGGGACAATGTTTTTCAAATTTCCTTAGGTAGAATTAAGGCTGGTGAAGAGGTTGTCATCGAAATAAAATACATAGAAGAAATCAAAACAGCAGATAGACATATGACATTACGGATACCAACTTTAGTTGCTCCAAAATATATTCCTGGTATTATTTCTGGGGAGAAAGTAGGTCCTGGGGTTATTGGTCCCACGGACAGAGTAGAGGATGCAGATTATATAACACCACCCATTGAAAAAGTGAATTATATGGCTAGGATATCATTTAAGTTAAACTTGGCTAAATCCATTGAATCTATAACATCACCTTCCCACGAAATACAAGTGATCAATAAAGGAGATTATACTGCTGAAATATTATTATCCAAAGAATTAACCAAAATGGATGGAGATTTTATTCTTAATGTTGAAGTCAGTGAACAGCATAATTCATTGTTTAAAGTGTATAACCATAATGGAGACAAATATGCTCAATTACGCTTTGTTCCAGAACTACCACCAAAGGAAGAGCAGTTGGGCACTAATTATATCTTTGTCATAGATGTTTCAGGGTCCATGGGTGGGCAAAAGTTAGAAGAAGCCAAGTCTGCACTGAATATATGCTTAAGGAATTTATCCCATGGGGACTGGTTTAATATTATTGCCTTTGAAAGTAACACACATCCATTCAAACCTAGATCATTATCCTTTAGTGAAGAAAGTCTAGGGGAAGCAACAAGTTGGATCAATAGTTTAACTGCCATGGGAGGTACAGAAATATTTCCTGCATTAAAGTACGCATTAGGGGATAGGAAAAGCGGTGAAAAGGTTGTTATGCTTTTTACCGATGGTCAGGTTGGTAATGAAAAAGAGATGATTAAGTATGTAAAAAACAATAATCAAAACTTAAGATTATACACTTTAGGGATAGATACTGCCGTTAATACCTATTTTATTAATGAAATGGCTGAAGTGGGTAATGGTTTTGCAGAATTTGTATACCCAGGTGAAAATGTTCACGACAAAGTGATAAGGCAATTTGCTAGGATTAATTCCCCGTGGATTGATGGACTTGAAATTGAACTAGAAGGTGTTGAAAAGTTTGAGATAGCTGGTGGATTACCCATTAGATGTTATGATTTAGAAGAGACAAGTTTAATAATGAAGATATGGGGAACCCCCACAGGTAGAGGGATTGTAAGGGGAAGATGCAACGATGAAACCATAAGGATATTAATTGATGAGAAAGTAGATATGAAAGGTGTAGAAAATATTGAACTTATTTGGGCCAGAAAGGTCATAGAAGCCCTTGATAAAGAAGATATTGATAATAAGTCAGAAGGGATAAAGGATAAAATAACAACACTATCTAAGAAGTATGGAATAATTTCAAAACTTACATCCTTTGTGGCTGTTTATGAAAGGGAGATTAAAGAATTAGGAAAGGTAGAAACAACTGTGGTACCTGTTTCTACTCCTAAGGGATGGGAATTTAGCCCATTTGATTACTATGATACATTCCAAATAACGAGTTTTGCGTCAAAAAAGACAAGTGCAAACAATAGTTCTTCAATGAAGCTGATGTGTAATTCTTTTCTTTTTGAAAGCCTTCCAGATGAGACTATGGATTTAGATGATTTTAGGGACTTTGAAGTTGATGAAATAAAAGTATTAGCTGGCAACCAAAACTTTGATGGATCCTTTGGGGATAAAAAATGCAGTACAGAGTTGTTGAAAGAAACCATTTCGGCACTGGAGTCTTTTGCTCAAACCCAAAAAGATATCTTTCCATATAGAAAGCAGCTTAAGAAGGCTGTTGACTTCATCGAAGCAAGGGTGAAGTTAATTAAGGATAAGGGGCTAATTCAAAAATATGAAAATGCAGTTACTACCCTTAAGTTGCGGAAAATAATTAAATAAAAAAGAGGGTTATGGATAAACATAACCCTCTTTAAAGTCTTTATATATGTTTACGTGGCACTTGTAACTATACCTTGGATTACTTTCATTCCTATCATTCCAAACAGGATAAGTATTATCAATCGAAGTAAAATTGCAGTAAATTTATTATTCATTTTTCTGCCACCTCCAGAAGGTTAGTTGATAAAATAATAGCATTTTACATTATTAAAGTAAATGGTTTAATTTGGAATAATTATTGGTAAAATTTGTTTTGACATCTATAGGAAAATTAAGTAACATAAAATAGTAATGATTATTGTTTGATTTTTAAGGAGGGGATTGCATTGAGTAGTATTAATTATGAAGGATTAATTACAAAGATAAAAGATGTTTGCTTAACAGAGCAAAGTTGTGGTATGTGTAAACAGGATAAATGTCTAATTGGATACTGTAAAAGGAGCTTAACCACTTGTTTTAAGGATAATAATGATTTTCTTGATGGTGGATTGGACAAGCTGCCACTTAGTGATATGAAGGTTTATGATGATGAGACAGTGGTGGATTCCTTGGCCTTTTTGTTACAGCAATGTAAAAACTGTAATTTGTACCACGATGAAGACTGTATAATAAATATCGTTAGGTCTGCCTTTGAGGTTATTCTGTTAGGTGATCCCCAAGAATATAAGGGAAGTACTTTGATGTATTTAAACGATATTAAAAATGTTGATGCCCATACAGCGGATAGGATATTTGCCGCTTTTCAATTAGCAAAAAAGAAGTAAAGGAGGATAAAATATGGAAAAAATCCAGTTAACAGTTGAAAATGTAATTGGTGAAACTAAAGGGACTGCCCTTGAAAGAATTGTTAAGCAAAACTTTACTGGAGAGACATCTGAGGTGGGCATGTATTTAGCCATGGCCAGACAAGCCCAAAGGGATGGGTATCCTGAAATAGCTGAGGTGCTAAAGACAATGGCATGGGAAGAAGCAGAGCATGCAGCAAGATTTGCTGAATTCAATTCAGTTATTCAAGATGACTTGTTTGACAACATACGCCAGATGCTTGAGGGAGAAATCTTCGCCAATAAATCAAAAAAAGAAGCGGGGGATCAAGCAAAGGAATTAGGATTACATACCGCTAGTGAATATTTTTACGAATCATCCAAAGATGAAGCAAGACATGCAAGGATGCTAGAGGGTATCCTTAAACGTTACAATAAGTAAAATTAGGTGTCAGGCTCGGGTAATTCCACTATGGAATTACCCGAGCCTGACCCCTTTTACACTAAACTTCAGCAATTACCCTACAAGGTAGTCCTGAGAGTCCTTGAACGTTCATGGGTAAACAGTATACTAAAAATGTGCTTTTTTCTACGGCATTTAGGTTATTAAGATTTTCAATGACAAAAATTCCATTATCGGCACAATATTGGTCAGCGGGGGTGTGTTTTGACCCACGTTTTATTCCAGCTGTATCTATGCCAATCAGGCTTATTTTTTTGCTTATAAGGTGGTCGATTAGAGGGTCTGATAGTTCTGGGTGCTTTTTGAAATACTCAGTTGATCCATAGTCTGTTTCCAATATATAGTCAGTTTTAAAGATTACAAAATCATTTTCCTCTATGTTGACAGGAGTTATGTCATCTATTTCAATTTCCCTGCCCCTGATATTACTTACATCAATCAGTTTGCCCTGTAGTCTCATGTATTCCAATGGGAACTCCTTATCCATTACATCAAAATGTGTTCCAATATGACCTGATGCAAATATGGAATTATCTTTTTTACCAATATTGCTTAACATTTCTTTTGTAATTTTAAGTGTAAGATCTATTAGCATAGTTAAACTCCCTTCCAGTTACTTTTTCAAACAACAGTGGCTGAATTTGTGGATATGTATTGTTTTCAGGTATTTTGTCCTTATAAGTTATTTCAGATATTTCTAAGTTGGGCAAAGGTCCCAATTCTTCAATATCGGCCATAAAAAGCATTCCGAAGGATTCTGTGACCTCGGTTTTCACTGAATATATACATATTGGTGTGATTCGAAACTTAGTGGCTCCAGTTTCCTCAAAGAGTTCCCTTTTAGCAGTATCTTTTATGTCCTCATTTGGTTCCCTACGGCCACCTGGAATTTCCCATGTGGTCCTTTCATTGTGGCGTACGAATACCCAGTTATTTTTGTACCGTGCAACAATCACGGCATAGGACAGTTTTTCATGACATATCTCATTATTGTGGTAAAACAGAACATCTAGCATATTTATCACCTCAAATGAATAGTTGATTAATTATAACATATTAGGTGTTAAAATAAGCAAAAGGTATTTACAATTATACCCATAGGGGGTATAATTGTAAATACAATTTATTCTAAAGGAGTGATATGAAATGGCACTTATCGAAGTGAGCTTCCCTGGTGGCAAAAAAGTTGATGCAAGTATTAAAGGTTTTACTATCCCCACAGACCAACCTATAAGTAGTGGAGGAGAGGGGTCAGCCCCATCACCCTTCGACTTGTTCTTGTCATCCATAGCCACATGTGCTGGAATTTACGCATTGGGTTTTTGTGAAAGTAAAGGGATAGATACCACTGGGCTTAAGCTAGAAATGTCAGATCGGGGTCAGGCTTTAATAATTTAATTACTAAATTACTAAAGCCTGACCCCTAAGTTTTACCTATTAAAAGAAGAACTGTCTATGGGTATTTCCCATGGACCTTTTTTTACTGTGTTAATACTTCTGATATAAAGGGGGAGCGTTTTGGCATTTGGATTATCTAATGTTATTATAATTGACTCTAAAGCTCCACTTGCTTGGTTTACCATTTGTGAGAAGGATGAGTACTGTGATTTACTGCTGAATAGATGTTTTTTGGTGTATGCACCAACCTGTAAAAAGTATAAGGATTCATTAGCTTCTTTGTCATAAAGCATATCCACATCTATTTTTATTTCATGCTCATTAATTCTGGTGATTTTAAGAACTTCAAATTGGTAATCTCCAATATTAATTAAATAATCGTCATATACCTTAAATTCACCTAATTTTGGTATTTCAAGGTCAAAAACTTCGTTGATGGGGTAGTTCATGTTTACATGGGGAATTAGCAAAGTATATAATCCCATATATGCCTCATCTATATCGAAAGTAAATTCTGCTAATGGGGGAGAAAAACTACTACGTCCATTCCCTATTATGACATTACCTTGTTCATCGACTAACTTAATCACCTGATTTTCCGTGGCTATATTATTCCATGATGGGTCTGCGGCGAATTGGTGTATTAGTGAGTTGTTTGGTGTTAGTAGGTTAATTGTTAAGGCGTTATTTCTCAGCTGGGGAATTGCGGTGATGCTAAGGTCATTTTGTTTTATCGTAGGACCCAGTTGAACTATTACTTCAACGGCTGGGGCTTTAACTAGTTTTGCTGAGATTTGGGTATTGGCATCTTCTCCAAACAATATGGATACTGTCACATTTTCTTGTATCTCCATATCTTTAATTAAATCAATTTGGGTAGAATAATTTCCAGTCCATGTATCAGAGCCACTGGCCACAGAGTAGGTAGTAAGGGGAATGGTGGTACCATCTGGCAATTTAATTGATACTTTGGTAATTTTATTACCATTCCCTCTAGCGTTGATATTTATAAATCCTAAATCTTTGTTTACCGTTACAGAAACTAATTCGATTTCTTGGTATCCGTTTTGAACTTTAATGGGATGATTGATAACTAGATAATTGTCACTAATTGGGTCAGCGATAATAAGATTTATTCCAGGAATATATTTTAGTACATTTATAACATTAGCAGAAACCCCTGTGGTTACAAGGAGCCCTCCTATGAGGATTACCCCCACAAATATGGCTGCTATCCTATGAATAAATCTTGGCCTTTTGCTATTGATTCGTGCCATTGTTCTATTTTTAATCCTTTGTAATGTAATTTTGTCCAAATCCTGATTGGTATCATCAAGAAGTATATCATCATCAAAAAATTCAGTTGGTAATTCATCTAAAAAGTCAAATACTTGTTTCTCTCCTTTTTTGTTTTCCATACGTTTTCTACCCCCTTTAAAGTATTTCATACTTTTCAAAGTGAATTTTTATCTGTTTTCGGCTTCGGTACAAACGATTATCCACTGCTTCTCGGGTTAAATTAAACCTATTACAGATTTCTTCAATGGAGTAATAATAAAAATACCTAAGCAAAAAAATCTTCTGATCCAGTTCTTTTAAATTTTTAATCCCTGAAAGTAGGTTCTCATACTTTTCATTATTAAGAAGTTCACCTTCCACAGATTGTGTAACAGGTCCATGATAATCTATAAAGCTTTCTTCCCCAAGGTGCTCTCTATCTAGCTTATTTTGCTGCTTACGTCGATAATCTAAGGCTTTATATTTGGTGAGTATCAGCACCCAAGTCTTTAATGAACTCCTCTGGCTATCATATTGATGTATCTTATTCCACACATCAACAAATACATCACTTACACATTCTTCGATATCTTCTTTTTGACCATAACCACCAATAATTCTAGCTGCAAAATGATAGCAATAAGAACCATAGACATCCATTAACTCTTCTAAAGCCTTAGATTGTCGCCTTTTAAGCCTTTTGATTAAGTTTGCATCGTCATTCATC
>CAYYRM010000042.1:0-15125 GCA_964474005.1 uncultured Eubacteriales bacterium | reverse complement strand
TGGGGCAATTTTTAGAAAGATAAAAGAAAACTATTTTTGGGCATGGTTTTACAATGCGATGGCAATACCTGTGGCCATGTTTGGGCTTTTACATCCTATGATTGGGGCAGCTGCCATGTCAATAAGTTCACTAAATGTTGTTTACAACTCCCTTCGTCTAAAGAAGGTAAATATAGATATAGAGGCTTAATCCAAAGGAAGATATAATTCAGAGTAATGATTTTTCAGGGAGGTGTATAAGTTGGGATGTTGTAAGGGTATGAATTCTGAAAACCAAAATACAGAAAATAAAAACTCAAGGAAAAATGAAAGCTTAATGTCAGATTTAACCATAGGGCTAATTATTGCCATAGGCCTAGGAATAATAGTGCTATTTAGGTAGGTAAAAATCTAAGGAGGATAAACAGATGAAAAGGAAATTGTTAATTATTACGGCTCTTGTTATAACCATAATGTCCATAGGAGGTTATGCTTTGGCCCAGGGGATTATTGATGGGGGAAATTCTAACCTAGCATTAAATGTATTTAACAGAAATGGTTGTTTAAACGATGAATATATACAGGTTATGAGAGAAAATGGTTTTGAAGATATGGCCGATGCCATGGCAGAAGGTAATAACAAAAGAATGGATGAATTGATGAATAATCTTACAGATGAAGAATATCAACAAATGATTGATATTATGGTTGAAAATGGATATGGAAATATGGCTAGGATGATGGAGAATATAGGTCTTCAAGGAATGAAAAACATGCACGGATCAATGATGGGGCAAGGATCCTCAGGGATGATGGGCAACATGATGGGTAGATCTAGATAAGAAACATTAAAGAAGCATTTTGATTTGGGAATCAAAGTGCTTCTTTTTAAAATGGCACGGTTCTTGCTAAATAATCATTGACTATATATTTGAGAGGAGAAAAGCCTGATGAAATTATTGTTTAATATAGGTGGAATAGGTATTCATTTATTTGGCATTACCATCGCATTAGGGATCATAGCTGGGCTTTATATAGTATTTATAGAAATAAAACGTAAGGGTTTAGATCAAAACAAAACCTTTGATTTGGCTTTTTATACTATTTTAGTTGGTATTGTGGGTGCTAGGATAAATTATATATTAGCTTTTAACCCAATTTATTACTTTAATAATCCTAGGGAAATTTTTATGATTCAAAAGGGTGGTCTTTCAATTCAAGGGGCACTGATTGCAGGAGCGATTTTTGCCATTTGGTATATGAAACGAAACAATATGCCCATTTGGAAAACCGCAGATGCATTTTCCCCAGCAGTTATTTTAGGACAGGGCATAGGAAGGGTTGGCTGTGACGTTTTTGGTGTTGTTATGTCAAGGGGTTGGTTTTGGGGAATAAATGTCTCGGGGCAGCTATTACACCCAGCGCAAATCTATGAAGCGATACTAAACTACATGTTATTCTTAATTCTATGGCATAAAAGGAAGACTGTTAAGTATGATGGGCAATTGTTTGTTATGTATATAATAGGATTTTCTATAAATAGGTTTATTGTTGAATTTTTTAGGGAAAATCCTCTGATTATTGGGAGATTATCAGTGGCACATTTTTACAGTCTTATATTCATAATTGTAACTTTAGTTCTAAATAGATTTCTTATTAAGTTGAGTGAAAACAAGCAACTAGCTGTGGCAAATGATACAGATAAAGCTAATATCAATTGGCTAGTAATTTCAGTTATTGGTTTATTAAGTGTAATATCTGTGATGTTTTATTATTGGATTCATTAGGAAGAGAAGGTGAGTATATGAAGTATTATGGTTTTATGTTGGGTGTCATTTTGATTGCCACATTAGCTCTAGGTATTTATTGGATTTTTATAATGCCAAATAATAACGAGAATGTTGATTTGGAGTTAGGCTGGGATGCTGATAGAGTTGAAAATATTGATGATATTGAAGACGATATGGAAGATGATATTCAAAATGATGAAAACCAAGAGAATGTAATGGTTGATAATCAAGGGGCAGTTTATGTTGGGGTGAGGATTTCTGATTTTGATAGTAGCTTTAGTGAAGAACTAGTATTTGAGATTGCCCTAGATACACACTCAGTGGATTTGGATCAATATGATTTAGCAGAACTAAGCAAGGTTTATTTAGGGGAGGAAATCCTCATTGAAGAGGGATTAACTTGGAAGGTAAGTTATGGTGGAGGCCACCATATAGTAGGGATTTTAACCGTAGATTTATCTCAGGTCAGCTGGGATTTAGCTGCCATTGAAAGCATTGCCCTGGAAATAGTTGATTTAGATAATGTACCCAAGAGAAGTTTTTTTTGGGATTTAGATTCCTTGAGCTAAGAAAATGTTTTTATTAATATTGAGTATCTACACTTCAATCAGAGTATTTTTAAAGAAAAGGAAAAAAGGAATTTCCCCTAACATAGTAGAATAATTTTTATAGATTTTTAAATTCATTTGTTAGGGGAGAGTATGATGATAGAAAAACTAAATGAAATACAATTGCGGGAGTTTTTGGAAGTATATTTAAACGCATATCCAGCCATTTCAGTTTCAGGGTTAGAACAAAGGGAAAAAATAATTGCAAATTGGGTAAAGGGTCAAGCCAGTGATGACAATGTCAAAATCTATGGCAACATTAGGGATGGTAGTGTTGTGGGGGGAATGAAACTATTTGATTTTATAATGAACTTCCATGGAAAAATGATACCCGTTGGTGGTGTTGGTTCAGTGGCAGTGGGATTACACCATAAGAAGGAAAAGGTATGTAAGGAGTTAATTGATTTCTTCCTTAAAAATTCCTTAGAAAAAGGCCAAAAAATAGCAGCACTATATGCCTTTCGTCCATCTTTTTATAAGCAAATGGGCTTTGGTTATGGCCCAAAAACAAGTAAATATCGAGTTGATACCCTAAGCCTTCCTAAAAAAGGGAATAAGCAAAATGTTGTACCTATGGATAAATCCCAAGGGGATCTTCTACTTAGGTGTTATACTAAATTCACATATGATAACCACGGGATGATGGAAAAGGTACAACGGGAGATTGATACCATATTTAATACTGAAAAAAATAAAGTTGTGGGCGTTATGGAAAATGAGGAATTAACTGGGTACATGATTTTTGAATTTGTAAAAGGAGATAACTTTTTAAGTAATGATATTGCTGTAACGGAATTGATTTATAACAACCCTTCTGCGTTACAGGATTTAATGACATTTTTACAATCCCAAGGGGACCAAATCCAAAGTATCATCTTTTATAGCCAAGATAACAATTTTCATTATTTGTTTAATGACCCACGGGATACTAAGGGGGGCATCTACCCTTACGTGACCCATGAGACCAATAAAGATGGAATCGGCATCATGTATAGAGTCCTTGATTGTGTAGAGGTAATTAAAGAATTATCCCATGTTAAAGTGTGGGGTGAGCCAATAACCGTTAAATTCCAAATAGTAGACACTTTCTTACCTGATAACAATCAAGAATTTACCCTTTCTATGGACCAAAGTATAAAAATTGTAGAAAATCATGCAGATGTGATAATTAGAATGGATATAAGCGATTTTTCATCTTTAATTATGGGAGCCGTATCATTTAGAGCATTATATAATTATGGCAGGGTTGAGATAACAAATATAAACTACCTGGAAAAAATCAATAATGTGTTCGGACAGCTAAAAAGTCCTGTATGTAATACTGGGTTTTAAGAATTCGGGGTCAGGTTCGGGTAATTCCGCAGTGGAATTACCCGAACCTGACCCCGTTTTTACTACTTACACCTTTTGCAGACTTTTACAGTGCCGTTTTCTGTGGGTTTATCGTATAATACCTTTATTCTTTGGGTGTTGCAGATGGGACAGGTTCCTCTGCCCCTTGCTTCCGTGCCCCATAGACCTTTGCCACGGTTTTTCTTTGCCATGTATATCCCCTCCTTTCAAAGCCCTAAGATTTATCCTTTTGGGAATATATTATTTTTCTTATGGATTCAGTACTAAGAAAAAATATTTTTGCCAGTTCCTCATAGCTTAGTCCTTCTTTGTATTTATTCAATATTTCCTTGTTGCGAAAGGAGATATTTTTTATTGCACCGCTTTTTTTCCCCCACTTAACTTTTTTGTTCTCTTGCTGGGGTATGTAAATTTGTTCACCTTGAACATATTTTTGTACCTCTGCCAGTAGTTCAGGGGGCAGTATACACTTTGCATTTCTATAGCTCAAATGTATATCCTCCTTTATTTTCTTAAAATGGCATCCACCCAAAATTCAAAGCCATAAAAACCCATGGATTCCAATAGTTTTACATGCTTCCTGTTTTCCCTCGATAGATACACTATACAATCTTTGTTAGGGTAGAGCTTATCTATGAGTTCAAGTTGTATTTTCAGTAAGTATTTTCCTAAAAAATCCTCATTCTGTGTATCTAAAATTTTAAGATTATCAATCCATACCTTATCATCATATTCATCAAAAATAGAGAATACCCCTGCCACAATCTTTCCTTGCTGATTAACAATAAATTGAGCAGTTTTTAAGAACTGTTCTTTTTTAAAATAATCAGGCAATTCCTTTTGGGGATCAACACATATAAAATAGCCATTGTCTTCTTCGTTGTAAAAATCCATAACTTCTTTTTCTAGTTTAGGTGTATAACTTATTAACTTGTTATGGGCTGGCAGTACATCTATTTCACATGATTTTTTTTCACTTTTTTGCATGTATAATCGATAATGGGGTTTAAATCCCAATTTGTATAAAGTGGGAAGTAGGTAGGTGGATAAAGTGGGGTAGTATTCAATTTCCCCATGTTCTAATACTTGGATCATGAATTCTTTATAATTTTGTGTATTAAACCACTGAATTAAGTTAGGAATGGATTTTTCAATAATATCTAGACGTCTATGAAAATTTGAAGGCAGTATCAACCTAATTCGTAATGTAGTTTCACTTCCAGGGAATGTATAAAGATTATACAGGCAATGGTCAGTTTCTGATAACTCATCGATTATATATATGGATTTTTCGTTAAATTTAAGGTAGCTATTAAAGTCATTATATTCCGTTCTCAGGTAAGGGAGCATAGGGATGAAATTTTCCAGACCATTTTTTAACTTAGAACTGAACTCTTCAAAATTGTCCTGTGTGATTATTTTTATTGTCATATTGAACACCTCCAAAATATTCCTAAATATATTATTACATATAATTTGTAGAAGTTTAAGGTAATTTATAGTTGTAGTTGTTTTTTACCACTTTTGCAGGAAGTAAGGACTTAATGTTGAATACATATTTAGACGAAAAATTAGGAGGGATTTTATAAATGAAAAATCTATTGTTCATGAACATAGCTCTAAATAAAATGAAGGACATGGAATTTATAAAGAAGATATTAACAATAATTATGTATATATTGGCTGGTGGCGCTGCTTTTTCTGGGCTTTTTTTACTAATTGGCATGACCATACAGTTAGCTACTTTGCCTGGTGCGGTGATTTTCTTTGGTATATTATTCACCCTAGCAATAGGTGTGGTTTTCTATATAGTTACACATACTATTTTGATTAGGGCCGTTGAGGTACGAGATATTCAACTGGATGAATACCCAATATTAACACTTATTTCAAAGCTAATTAAGGTGGTTGGTGAAGTATATATTAGTTTTATGCTTCCAAGTTCCATAGCCATAGGTATACTGATAATAATAACTGGAGCTGATTATTCCATCTACAATTTGTTGGATCCCTTTATGTATATTGGCTTTTTTGAAATGATTGGATATGGTGTCAATGTTTTAGATGGATTTTTGATAATTTTCATTGGTGTTATGACTTCTTTGGTTGCTTTTTTTACAAGCTATGGCATTGCAGAGCTTATAGGTTTAGTTAAAGATATAGCCAAAAAATCCAAAAAATAAAATGACTCTTCTCATTTAAGCCAAAAGGTTGTATATTAAAGGTGACAATACTTACTTGGAGTGATCTAATGAATCGAAATATTAAATTACCTACCATGGCTGTGCTAATTACCATATTTTTTTGGGGTATTTCTGGATCAGTTACAAAAATAGCTTTAGAAGAACTACCACCCTCTACCCTGGCTTTATTGCGCTTTTTTATTGCAGGGGTTTTACTTTTGGTTATTAGTAAAATTTTATACAAAAATATAAGCTTACCTATGATAGAACATAAGAAGCTATTATTGTGTGGCCTTGTGGGTTATACAGTATATTTCTTATTCGAGATTTATGGTTTTAAATATTTGACCGCAGCAAACGGGACCATTATTTTAGCTGCCATTCCACTATTCACAGTATTGATTGAAATCATCTGGCTAAGGATTTCCATCAGCCTAAACAAGGGTTTGGGAATAATTGTTTCTATGCTGGGGGTTGTTTTGGTTATCGGAAATTCCATAACTGTTTCGGGAAATCCACAGGAAATTTTAGGGAGCTTTCTGATGATCGGTGCAGCCATCAGTTGGGCTATATATTCAATAATAAGTAAAGGTTTAGACGACAAAAACCCAACTTTGTTATTAACAGCATATCAAATGCTTTATGGGGTGCTATTTTTGCTTCCTGTGTCACTTTTTGAAGCGGGGCAGTGGGTTATATTATCTTCGAAAACAATAATCAGCCTAGTTTATCTGGCAATTTTGTGTTCTGCAGTGGGGTGCTTTTTGTACCTGTATGCCATTAAAGGATTGGGTGCATCTAACACAAATGTATATATAAACTTAATGCCTTTTGTTGGAGTTGTGGCTGCATACTTTATATTAGGAGAGAGCCTTAATCCGTTACAGTATTTAGGTGGTGTGGTAATAGTATTAGGTGTTTATTTGGTAAATAAAAAACAGAGGGTGTTAAATGTAAGACCGATATCAAAGGAAATTTAATAATTTGGGAGTGTGGAATTTATGTTGGATTTTGTTATCTCTGGAATCATTGGGTATATTTTAGGATCCTTTCAAACAGCTTATTTTATTGGAAAATGGGTTGGTGATTTGGATATTAGGGAGCATTGAACTTCTAATTTAGGAGCATCCAATGTTACCATAACCATGGGCTGGAAATATGGGGCTATCACAGGGGTAGTGGATATTTTAAAGGGTTTATTGGCAGTTGCTGCCATAAGGTTCTTCTATGGGAATAATGATTTGTTAGCATTTTTAGCTGGTGCCACTGCGGTAATTGGGCATATTTTTCCTTATTATCTATGGTTTAAAGGTGGGAAGGGTGCTGCCACTTTGATAGGTATGACTTTGATGTTTGATTATCGAATTGGTTTACTGATGGCACTGACAATAGTTTTGATTACAATAATTACTGATTATATAGCCATAGGCAGTGTAATAATGTATTCTTTATTACCAGTGGTGGCTTATATCATGGGATACTCCAATGAAATAATTATCATTGCAGCTGTTTTAGCTATCATATCTTATTTTAAACATGTTAAAAATTTCATTAGAATTAGCAAAAATGAAGAAAAGGGTTTAAGATCAGTGGTGAAAAAGTAACAAAAAACAAATATCCTATGAAAAATCTATAAAACTTTATTCTTTTTTTAGTATTATAGCCCATCACCTAAGTGATGGGTTTTTATGTGTTTTAATCCAATGGAACTTAATCTTTGGATTTTTGTCCAATTTATTACTATGGAATTTATTTTTTTACTTAAGGAAATAATATTTAGAAGGAAGGGGTGAAAATTTGATTAAGATTAGCGAAATTTTAGGATTGCCGTTAATTTCCACATCCCAAGGAGAAAAATTAGGTGTTGTCAATGAAGTACTGATTAACTTAAGTAAAGGTGTTATAACTGGCTTTATCCTAGATAAAGGCGGATTTCTACGGGAACCTAAGATTTTAGATATTAGTCAAATAAAAAACATAGGTGAAGGCGCAATAACGGTACCCCTAGATGATGTTAAGTATGAGTCTGACCTTTTAAAATATAAAGAATGTGTGAAATATAAAGAGTTTATATCCAAGCCAGTTTTTACACAGTCAGGAAAGAATTTAGGGATTATTCAAGATATATTAGCCAATGTTACCAATGGGCACGTGGTGGGTTTTGAGGTTTCTGAAGGTATAATCCACGATATTTTAGAGGGTAGAGGTATAATTCCCCTTCCAAAGTCAACAATATATGGAAAGGATACAGTGGTTGTGCCAAATTATGTGGTGGATTTCTTTGAAAAATACAAAAAAAATAAGGAACTACTCATCGGAAGGCTTACAAACCTAGAAAACGTTTGGGAAAAAGCAGAGGAAGGTGCAGACTACTGGTCAAATGTTGAAGAATATTAGTTGGAGGGAAAGATATGTTGTGCCCAAAATGTAATTCAAAGGACATAGGAAAAGTGGCAAATAATCAATTTTATTGCTGGAGCTGCTTTGTTGTGTTTAATGTCAATAAGGGTAATTCCATAACCGGTGTCTTTGAAGTGGATGATGAAGGAACTTTAGTGGCTCTAGAAGACTTCTAGGAGGTGTATTCTCATTGAGTAGAGGATATTACAAAGGTCTTTTGATTGGTGGATTAGTAGGGCTTGCCATTGGGAAAATGCTACGGAAAAAAGAAAATAGTGACAACTCTCGTTTTTTGTTCTCTAATAACCAATCAAACCACCTAAATCATAGTAAAGACTTTGATATAGAAGATGATGAGGAATTTGATGAAGAAAAATACTCCCATCAATTTACTCAATTCCATGATGAAGAATTGGGTGAAGATTTTAGTGATGAACCGATTAAGAGTCAAGCAAAGGTACGCAGGAGAAAATCAGGGAAAATTAAAGAAGCTAAAAGAAGGAAAGTGGGCAGTCTATTGGAATAGGCTGCTTTTTATTAATATTTACTTTTATTTGCAAATGGATGATGGTAAAATAGAGTAAGGGAGGGCTGAAGATGACATTAAGAGAATTTTTTTCCAATAAATATGTTAAGCTTTTTATTAAGTTAGGACTTATTGTATTGATTTTATGGACGGTGTACATATTTAGAAGTCAGTTGATTTCACTGGCCATGCCATTTATTATTTCTTTGATAATTGCCTATCTGTTTAACCCTTTAATTGTTCTATTGCAAAAGCATAAGGTACCTAGGGGATTATCAGTTATGATGATTTATTTAGTGTTCTTTTTTATTATTTTCACACTTATCGCTAGGTTAATTCCCATTGTTTACACAGAGATAAGTAGGCTTGAGAGCTTAATACCTGAGTATTCTAGGGGAATAAGGGATTTTGTTGTAAATATTAATGAACAAATAAATAGGTTGGAGTTACCTGAAACCATTCAAGAAAGTATCCAAGTAACTGTTGGAAATATCGAAACAGGGGTAATTAACTTCTTAAAAACAATTCCACAAATAGGTATAAATATTGCAATGACAGCTTTTCAAGTATTTTTAGTTTTAGTTTTAACATTTTATATTCTGAGGGACTTTTATCAATTACGGGACTATTTTTTAAAACTTATTGCTCCCAGCAAACAACAAAAATTTATAAAAGTTATGGGGGAAATAGATGAATCCTTAGGAAATTACATAAGGGGTCAACTGATAATATGTACTCTAATAGGTATAGGGACATATTTGGGTTTGTGGTTTTTAAGGGTGGACTTTGCATTGGTACTGGGTATTATTGCTGGAATCACTAATATAATTCCTTATTTCGGACCCTTTATAGGTGCCGTGCCATCTTTAATAGTAGCCGCTTTTACAAGCCCAATGTTAGCTGTGAAGGTTGCCATTTGGATCATTATTATTCAACAAATTGAAAGTAATTTAGTGTCACCTCAGGTTTTAGGTAAAAAGATGAACATGCACCCATTATTGGTTATTTTCTCTTTGTTAGCAGGTGGAAAATTTTTGGGTATCCCAGGCATGATTATTGGTGTTCCTGTTGTGGCAGTAATTAGAATATTATTACGCAACTTCTTTTCCCATTATTTTCCTGAGGGCGTATTTAAAAACTAGCGTATAATATCTTAAAAGAAACGAACACTAAATTAGCAGTTATATTTTTCGGTAACATTTGACAAAAAACATCAATCATAATATAATAAGTTCAAATTCATAAATAATTCAATGATAGGGACAGTAAGATACATTTTTAAGCTTTAAAGAGATGGTGGTTCGTGGCTGAAAAACCCCTAAGCTTATGGTTTCTGAAGGCTACCCTGGAGAAGTATGTAAAGCATATCGTTGGTTACGTTATAACCGAAATGAAGTGGCCAATTATGGCAAAAAGGGTGGTACCGCGGTTTATTCCGTCCCTGTTGTATATCAACAGGGGCTTTTTTATTTTTATCCCTTAGAACTAGGAAGGAGAAATAAATATGAAGACAAGCGAAATAAGGAGTCGATACTTAGAATTTTTTCAGAGGAAAAATCATGATTGTTTAGATAGTGCCTCATTGATCCCTCAAAATGATCCCAGCTTACTACTTATTGGTGCTGGTATGGCACCTTTTAAGGATTACTTTACTGGTAAAGCTAAAAGGGAAAACCCTAGGGTTAGTACATCTCAAAAGTGTATTAGAACAGGGGATGTGGATAATGTAGGTAGAACTGCTAGGCATCATACATTTTTTGAGATGCTAGGTAATTTCTCCTTTGGAGATTATTTTAAAGAAGAAGCCATTGCTTGGGCATGGGAATTCTTAACTGACGAGTTAAAGCTAGACAAGGATAAGTTATGGGTTTCTGTTTATGAAGAAGATGAAGAAGCCTATAATATGTGGAAAGATATGATTAAAATACCACCAGAACGCATTGTAAGGCTGGGCAAAAAAGATAACTTCTGGGAGGTTGGTGTTGGACCATGTGGGCCTTGTTCTGAAATCTATGTGGATCAAGGGGAAAAAATGGGCTGCGGTAGTTCTAGTTGCAAGCCTGGCTGTGACTGTGATAGATTCTTAGAAGTTTGGAACCTTGTTTTTACACAATTTGACAAGGACGAGGATGGGAATTATCATCCCCTATCAAGTAAAAATATCGATACAGGCATGGGCCTTGAAAGAATTGCATCTGTGATGCAAGGTGTACCCAACAATTTTGAAATAGATATAATCTTTCCCATTATAAAAGAAGTCGTTAAAATGTCCAAAAAAGAATATGGAAAATCCACTGAAACTGATGTTTCCCTTAAAGTAATTGCAGATCACATAAGGGCTACGACCTTCATGGTGGCTGATGGAGTACTTCCCGGTAATGAGGGAAGGGGCTATGTTCTTAGAAGATTACTTAGACGTGCTGTAAGACATGGTTTGCTTTTGGGAATTAAGGATATGTTCTTGTACAAACTGGTGGATGTGGTTGTGGAGTTGATGGGAGATACTTATCAAGAACTGAAGCTTAAAAGGGATTATATTGTCAAGATAATTACATTAGAAGAAGAAAAATTCGCACAGACCTTAGAGCAAGGTATGGCCCTATTGGAAAATGAACTTAGTAAACTTATAAAAGGTGATATTTTCCCTGGGGATACAGCTTTTAGGTTATATGATACCTATGGATTTCCCTTGGATTTAACCAAAGAGATACTACTGGAAAAGGGATTTGAGATTGATGAAGAGAGGTACAAAGAGGAATTAAATACCCAAAGACAAAGGGCTAGGGACGCCAGGGGTGAAGTTGAGGCCATGGGTAGCCAAGATGTACTACATTTGGAATCCATAGCTAAGAGTAAGTTTATTGGTTATCAAAACATAAATAATCAGGATAATATAAAGGTAATTTTGAAAAATGGTGTTGAAGTTTCTAAGGCTGAATTAAATGAAGATGTAAGCCTAGTGGTTGAAAACAGTGTGTTCTATCCCCAAGGGGGCGGTCAGTTAGGGGACAAAGGAGAAGTTAGTACTGAAACGGGAACCTTTGTGGTTTATGATACAGTTAAAAAAGGTAATTACATCCTCTTAACTGGAAAGGTGACAAAGGGAGCAATTCAAAAGGATCAAAAGTCATACTTCAATGTTGACAAAAAACTTAGGGAAAGTACTCAGCATAACCATACAGCCACCCATATCCTTCATAAAGCTTTAAGGGAAGTGTTGGGTACCCATGTGGAACAGGCTGGTTCTGAGGTGGGACCTGAGAGACTAAGATTTGATTTTACACATTTTAGTCCTTGCACCAAAGAGGAATTGGAAGAAATTCAAAAAAGGGTTAATTCAATAATTGGCTCAGCTTTACCTGTAACCACTGAAGAAACTGATATCCAAACAGCTAAAGAAAAAGGTGCCATGGCTTTATTTGGTGAAAAATATGAAAGCCATGTTAGGGTTGTTTCAGTTGGAGAATACAGTATGGAGTTATGCGGAGGTACCCATGTTTCAAATACTTCAGAAATAAGGTATTTTAAATTATTATCAGAAGGTGGTATTGGGTCAGGCTTAAGGAGAATTGAAGCAGTAACAGGGTTTAAAGCTTTTGAGATTTTAGAAGGGTACCAAAAGGATCTTGAAAGGGTTTCTGATATACTTAAATGTCAAACCAGTGAGGCAGTAAATAAGGTGGATGCCATAACATCCAGAGTTAAAGAGTTGGAAAAAGAGATTGCACAGCTGCGTCATAAAATGGCTGGTTCATTAAAGGACGATATTTTAGCCAATAAAAAACAGGTGGGTGAACTTGAGGTTTTCATAAGTGCTGTAAATGTGGCTGATGCCAATAGTTTAAGGGATTTGGCCGATAGTATTGTGGAGAATAAGGAAGCTGCTTTGGTGGTTTTAGGTGCGGTTATTGGTGACAAGGTGAATTTTGTTGCAAAGACCACCCCTAAAGGGGTTAGTTTAGGGGTACATTGTGGCAAGATAATAAAAGCCGTGGCAGAAGCTGCTGGGGGTGGTGGTGGTGGCCGCCCAGATATGGCACAGGCTGGGGGAAAAAACCCAGATAAAATTAACGAGGCATTGGAAAAAGTACTACCAATCCTTGAATAGTAAGTGAAAGTTTGGGAAAAATTTATTTATATATGATTAGATTTAGAGGAAAGGTATCTGATTTTGTCGAATAGTATTATATTACAAAACTAAAAGAAGGGGGTTGGACAAAATGACCGAATCCCAAAACACCATGAAATTCACAGCTCAAAAGGATCTCGGTGATGTAAAGGAAATATTGACAGATGTGTTCAAAAGTTTGGAGGAGAAAGGTTACAATCCTATAAACCAAATTGTTGGATACTTACTGTCTGGTGATCCTGCTTACATTACCAGTCACAACAATGCCAGAGTGAAAATTCGCAAATTAGAGCGTGATGATATCTTAGAAGAACTGGTTACAAATTACATCAATGTTGTTATCAAATAAAGATTTACGTAAGTTAGGTAATACCAATCTTATGGTATCACCCATATGTTTTGGTACATTAACAATCAGCCCTCTTCAACGGGATTTTTCCCTTGAAGAGGGCACCCACCTTTTATGCAAAGCCTATGAACTTGGTATTAACTTTGTTGATACTGCAGAAATATATGATACCTATAAGTTTATAAGGGAGAGTATAAAGGTCAGTGGTTTTAGACCCATAATATCTTCAAAGGCTTACTGCCATGACAAAAAAACAGCAGAGGAAAGTGTACAAAAGGCTTTAGATGAGTTGGAAGTTGATTATTTAGATATCTTTATGCTCCATGAACAGACATCTTATCATTCCATTAGGGGACATTGGGAAGCTGTGGAAAGGTTGTTGGAATACAAGAAAAAGGGTATAGTTAAACATATTGGGATTTCATGTCACACAATCGCTGCTGTCCAAGGGACCCTGCCCTTTCCTGAAATCGAGGTTATCCACCCCATATATAATAAGAATGGTATTGGCATCGTTGATGGTAGTCAAGAAGAAATGCTCAGGGCAATTAAAACTGCCAATGATATGGGAAAAGGAATATATGGCATGAAGGCCTTAGGTGGTGGACACCTCTTGGCAGATAAAGATAATGCCCTTAAACATTGCTTGGAAATTAAAAATATTTCATCTTTCGCCATAGGTATGCAATCTATTGACGAAATGGTGTATAATATAAATATACTTTTAGATAAGAAAGATAATATTTTAGCTAATAGACTAAAAAATAAAGCCAGAACACTGATTATCCATGACTGGTGTACCAGTTGTAATGGTTGCGCTACCATATGTCCCCAAAGGGCTTTGTCTTTAGGTGAGGATAAGATGGTGGTTGATGTAAGTAAATGTGTTTATTGTGGCTATTGCGCTAGGGTATGTAAGGAGTTTTGTATTAAAGTGATTTGACAGGGGTGTTTTATTTGAGATGTATGGGCTTAGATTTTGGTGATAAAACCATAGGCGTCGCCCTTTCTGATCTTCTAGGTATTACTGCCCAAGGATTAAAGGTAATTAGAAGACAACAAACCGATGAAATTAGAGAATTGGAAGGTATCATAAAAGAATATGAAGTTTCCACAATCGTATTGGGTCTGCCCAAAAATATGAATAATACTTTGGGGCCTAGGGCTGAAAAGACCCAAAGGTTTGGGGAAGTGTTAAAGGATAGATTTCCAGATATTAAAGTGGTTTTTCAAGATGAGAGATTGACAACTGCCCAAGTGCAAAGACAGCTTATTGATGCTGATATAAGTCGTCAAAAGCGTAAAAAGGTTGTGGACAAGATGGCAGCAATGCTTATTTTACAAACCTATTTGGATAGTCAAAAAAATTTAAATTTGATGTAAAGGAGTTTTTAAAATGAATAACAATGAAGATGCAAGGATTGTTTTGGTTGATGAGGAAGGAAATGAACATGTTTTTGTAGAGTATGAAAGAATTATAATGGAAGATGAAAGGGAATATGCCCTTTTATTGGCAGCTGATGAACTACATGATGATGATGCCGAACTTTATGTTTTTAGGGTTGAAGTGGATGAAAATGGGGAAGACAATTATCAAGCAGTTGAAGAAGCAGATGAGATCCAAGAGGTTGAAGATGCGTATCATGACTTAATTGAATACGATGAGGAAGAAAGTGAAGATGAGGATGACATGTTCTAAATAAAAATTCCTGGGAGGGGATAAGATGACCTGGTGGTCTAATTTGTCGTTGGTAAAAAAGGTATTGTCAATTGTTGGTGCTGCCTTTTTTTCCATAGTGATTGTAGCT